>CAZYWK010000007.1:31282-38312 GCA_964651825.1 uncultured Ilumatobacteraceae bacterium
CACCGACGATTGCTCGTCGAGCGCTACGTCGACTCGATCACCGGGCGCGTCGGCGGCCAGTCGTGGCTCACCGCGAACCTGCGCAAGGTGTTCCCCACCCACTTCTCGTTCCTGTGGGGCGAGCTCGCGCTGTACAGCTTCGTCGTCCTGCTGCTGACGGGCGTGTACCTCACGCTCTTCTTCCAGGGGGCGCAGGACACGGTGACCTACACCGGGAGCTACGAGCCGCTCCGCGGCGTGGAGGTGTCGACCGCCTACGACTCGGTGATGAAGATCTCCTTCGACGTCAAGGGCGGCCTGCTGATCCGCCAGATGCACCACTGGGCCGCACTGATCTTCGTCGGCGCCATCGCGCTGCACATGGCGCGCATCTTCTTCACCGGCGCGTTCCGCCGGCCGCGCGAGATCAACTGGGTGATCGGGATGATCCTCCTGGTGCTGGCGTTGGCCGGTGGGTTCACCGGCTACTCGCTGCCCGACGACCTGCTATCGGGCACCGGCCTGCGGATCACCGAGGCGATCATCCTCGCCCTGCCGTTCATCGGCGAACGCTTGTCGTACCTCGTGTTCGGCGGCGAGTGGCCGGGCACCGACATCATCGCCCGGCTCTATCCGATCCACATCCTGGTGATCCCCGGCCTGATCATCGCCCTGCTGTCTGTGCACCTCGCGCTGGTGTGGCACCAGAAGCACACGCAGTTCCCGGGCCCCGGCCGCACCGAGCACAACGTCGTCGGCGAGCGGGTGTGGCCGGCCTTCGCGATGAAGTCGATCGGGCTGTTGTTCATGACTGCCGCCGTCGTCACCGCGCTCGGCGCGCTGTTCGACATCAACGCGGTGTGGCTCTACGGCCCGTACGACACCGCTGCCGCGACGTCGTATTCGCAACCCGACTGGTACATCGGATTCCTCGAAGGGTCGCTCCGGCTGTTCCCGCCGTGGGAGACCCGGGCGGCCGGCCACACGATCAACAACATCTTCTACTCCGGGGTCGTGCTGCCGACGCTGATCTTCGCCCCGCTGTTCGCCGTGCCGTGGATCGAGAAGTTCCTCACCGGCGACGGCTCCGAGCACCACCTCCTCGACCGGCCCCGCGACGCCGCCAACCGCACCGCCATCGGCGTCGGCTCGATCACGGCGGTGACCGTGCTGTTCCTCGGCGGCGCCCAGGACGTGATCGCCAACACCCTCGAGATGCCGATCGCCACCGTCACCCGCATCCTGCAGGTCCTGTTCCTCGTCGCCCCGCCGATCGCGTTCTGGGTCACCCGCCGGTCGTGCCTCGCCCTGCAGCGGCGGCCGGGACCCGACCACTCCGAACGGCGCGACGAGTTCGTGCGCACAGCGAGCGGGGGGTACGAGTGATGCTCGCCGTCGACCCACCCGTCACCGAACAGGCCGAGACGATGGAGGACGTCTGGAACCTGTTCCTCGTGCTCGGCCTCGGGGTGCTGGCGCTCGTCGCCGGGCTGATGCTCTGGGTGATCGTGCGCTACCGCCAGCGTTCCGTCGTCGAGAGCGTGGGCGACCTCCCGAAGCAGAAGCACTACAACGTTCCGATGGAGATCACCTACATCGTGATCCCCTTGGCGGTCGTGCTCGGCCTGTTCGCGATCACCGTCGTCACCGTCCAGGCGATCGAGGACGACGACCCCGACCCGGACCTGGTCATCGACGTGATCGCGTTCCAGTGGCAGTGGCAGTTCGACTACCCGGACAGCGGAGTGAGCCTGACCGGCTCGCCCGGCGAGAACCCCGAGCTCGTGCTGCCCGCCTCGTCCACCGTGCGGTTCGACCTCACCGCGCTCGACGTGATCCACTCGTTCTGGATCCCGGCGTTCCGCTTCAAGCGCGACATCATCCCCGGCACGCCCGGAACCTTCCGCGTCGACGTCGCCGACGTCGCCGGCTACTACCCGAACACCGGCGTGTGCGCCGAGTACTGCGGGCTCGACCACGCCTCGATGCGCTTCTCGCTACGCATCCTGCCGCCCGACGAGTTCGACGACTGGCTCGAGGCGCGAGCCGAGGAGGCATCGTGATCGACGAGACGCCGGTCGAGCGCGAGCCGCGTCTCGTGTCGGTCGAGGAGTTCATCGACCACGGCCCGCACGAGCACGGCCGCCTCCCGCGCACGGTGATCGGCTGGCTGACCACGACCGACCACAAGGCGCTCGGCGTCGCGTACTTCGTCACGTCGATGATGTTCCTCGCCATCGGCGGGGCACTGGCCGGAGTGATCCGCGCCGAGCTCGCCGAGCCGGGCCTGCAGTTCGTCGGTGAGCAGACCTACAACGGCGTGTTCACGATCCACGGCAGCGTGATGGTGTACCTGTTCGCCGTGCCGTTCGGCTTCGCCCTGGCCAACTACCTCGTGCCGTTGCAGATCGGGGCGCCCGACCTGGCGTTCCCGCGCCTGAACGCGTTCTCGTTCTGGCTGTACCTGCTCGGCGGCATCGTGATGCTGCTCGGCTTCGTCACCGACGGCGGCGCGGCGTCGTTCGGGTGGTTCGCCTACCCGCCGCTGTCCGGTGCCGCCGGCACACCGGGCATCGGCGCGGACCTGTGGATCGTGGCCGTGATCCTCACCGGCACCTCCGGCACGCTGACGGCGGTCAACATCATCGCCACCATCACCTCGATGCGGGCGCCAGGGATGACGATGTTCCGCATGCCGATCCTCACGTGGAACATCCTCGTGACGAACTTCATGGTGCTCCTCGCGTTCCCGGTCCTGTCGGGTGCGCTGATCATGCTGCTCGCCGACCGGCAGTTCGGCACCCACTTCTACGACCCGACGAACGGCGGGTCGCCGATCCTGTGGCAACACCTGTTCTGGTTCTTCGGGCACCCCGAGGTGTACATCGTCGCCCTCCCGTTCTTCGGCGTGGTCACCGAGATCTTCCCGGTGTTCTCCCGCCGGCCGGTGTTCGGCTACAAGGGCCTCGTGTTGGCGACGCTCGCGATCGGTGCGCTGTCCACCTCGGTGTGGGCGCACCACATGTTCGTCACCGGTGAGGTCGAGCTCGCGTTCTTCGCCCTCACGTCGCTGCTGATCGCCGTGCCCACCGGGGTCAAGGTGTTCAACTGGATCGGCACGATGTGGGAGGGCTCGCTCACGTTCGAAGCCCCGATGAAGTTCGCCCTCGGGTTCCTGATCACCTTCGTGATGGGCGGCATCACGGGTGTGATGCTCGCCTCGCCGACGATCGACTTCAACGTCTCGGACACCTACTTCGTGGTGGCCCACTTCCACTACGTGATGGGCGGCACCGTCGTCTTCGCCGTGTTCGCCGCGATCTACTTCTGGTGGCCGAAGGTGACCGGGAGGATGCTGTCGGAGCGGCTCGGGTCGTGGCACTTCTGGTTGCTGATGATCGGGTTCAACATGACGTTCTTCGTGATGCACCTGCTCGGCCGCAACGGCATGCCGCGGCGGGTGGCCGACTACGAGCCGTTCGACGACTTCAAGCTGTTCAACGCCATCGCGTCGATCGGCTACGTGATCCTCGTCGCGGCGATGGTGCCGTTCGTCATCGCGATCGTGAAGTCGTTGCGCACCGCGCCGTCGGTCGGCGCCGATCCGTGGGAGGCCAACTCGCTGGAGTGGGCCACCGCGTCGCCACCGCCCGAACACAACTTCTCGTGGCTGCCACCGATCCGCTCGGAGCGGCCGGTCTTCGACCTGCGCTGGTCAGAGTTCGAGATCCCCGTCGAGAAGGGCGACCACGTGCCGGAGCGCGAGCGATGAAGATCGAGATGCTGCTGTGGACCGGTGTGACGGTCTTCTACCTCGTGATCGGGACGATCTACACCGCGATCTCCGGCGACCCCGTCGGATCGAGCATCCTGCTGATCGCCTCCGGTTTCGGCGGGATCATGGCGGGCTGGACGTGGGACTGGGGGCGACGCCACGGTCCACGCCCCGAAGATCGGCCCGACGCGACCGTCGCCGACGCGCTCGGCCCGGTCGGGGTGTACCCGACGGCGAGTCTGCGCCCGTTCGCGCTCGCCGTCGGAGCGACGGCGCTCGCCGCCGGCGTCCCGCTCGGGTCGTGGATGAGCATGGTCGGCCTCGGGATCATCATGTCGCAGGTGTTTCTCCTCGTGCGGGATCTCGACACGTGAGCCGGTGACGCCGTGACGATGCTCGCCCACGCCAGCCCGGTCCAGCACACGGCCGTCGTCGTGTTCGGGGTGCTGGCGACGGTCGGCTACGGCTGGCGGTGGCTCGCCACCGAGGGCGCCATGGTCCGGTTGTGGTGCTGGGTCGGCGGCGTCATCGCGCTCGTCGCCTCGGTGTCGCCGTGGATGGAGGCGCTCGCCGACGAGTCGTTCACCGGCCACATGGTCCAGCACGTGCTGATGATCGCCGTCGCCGCTCCGTTGCTCGTGCTCGCTCACCCGATCGAGACGGTGTTGCCGTACGGCTCCCTGCCGCTCCGGCTGCGGCGTCTCTCGCACACGGTCGGCCGAACGTGGCACCGCAGTGCGGCGATCGTCGCGCCGGTGCTGTTCATCGGCGTGCTCGTCGTGACGCACCTGACCGACATCTACGACGAGGCGCTCCACCGCCAGTGGCTGCACGACCTCGAACACGTCGCCTACCTCCTCGCCGCGTGTGCGCTCTGGGCGCTCATGTTGGCCGCCGGCCGACGGCGCGGTGTCGACCGGGTCGCCGCGGTGTTCGCCGTGATCGCCGGGATGGCGTTCCTCGGCGCGATCCTGCTCAGCGCCGACCAGCCGCTGATCGACACCTACGCCGCGCGCAACGGCGCCGCGAACGCGCTCGACGACCAGCGCATCGCGGCGTCCATCATGTGGGTCACCGGCATGATCATCACCGTCCCACTCCTGCTCGTCACCGTGTGGCGCTGGGCCTCCCTCGAGCAAGCGACGGCCGAACGCCGCGAAGCACTCGAACGCCGCCCCGCCCGGCCGGAAGTGTGAGCTCCCTCGATCTCGTTCGGCTCGACGCGACGGAACAGGCGGAGATGGTCCGCTCGGGAACGGTGCGGGCTCGCGATCTGGTCGAGGCCACCCTCGGCCGCATCGAGCAGCTCGATGGGACGATCAACGCGTATCGGGTGGTGATGACCGACTCGGCGCTCGCCACGGCGGACCGGATCGACGCGCTGACAGAGGCTGATCGGATCGACCTGCCGTTGGCAGGCGTGCCGGTGGCGATCAAGGACGACACCGACGTCGCCGGTCAGACGACGGCATGGGGCTCCGGGGCGGAGCGAGGCATCTGCGAGTAGGACGCCGAAGTCGTCGCCCGCCTCCGCGCCGCGGGCGCGGTGATCGTCGGCAAGACCAACGTCCCGGAACTCACCTTGTGGCCGTGGACGGCGTCGGAACGCTGGGGCGTCACCCGGAATCCATGGAACACCGACCACACGCCCGGCGGGTCGTCGGGTGGATCGGCCGCTGCGGTCTGTACGGGCATGGCCGCGGTGGCGCTCGGCAGTGACGGCGGCGGTTCGATCCGCTATCCCGCGGGTCTGACCGGCCTCGTCGGCGTGAAGCCGCAGCGCGACCGTGTGCCGGTCGGCCCTGAGCACCTCTCCGGCTGGCACGGCCTGCTCGTGCTGGGTCCCCTCACCCGTACAGTCCGCGACGCCGCCCTGTTCCTCGACGTCGTCGCGCCCGATCACGATGGCACCAGGTTCGTCGATGCGCTGTCGCGACGATCCCCACGCCTGCGCATCGCGGTATCGACCAACCCGCCGCCGGGCACCCAGGTGTCCTTGTCCGAGGCCGGTCGCGGCGCGGTCGACGCCGCAGCGACCCTGCTGTCCGGCCTCGGCCACGACGTGTTCGAGGCCGACATCGACTACGGCTTCAGCTCCCTCTGGAACTCGACGGTCCGGCTGCTCAGGGGCGTGCACGACGACGTCGCCGCCATGCCTGATCGCAGTGACCTGGAACGGCGCACGAGAGCAATCGCCCGCCTCGGTTCGCTGCTCCCATCAGGTTCGCTCCGCCGCGCCCTCGGTCGCGAGGAGGAGATCGCGGCGGCGATCAACGCTGTGTTCGACCGCGCCGACGTCGTGCTCACCCCGCTGTGCGCCTCGCCCGCGCCGCGCATCGACGAGTGTCCCGCACGGGGAGCGATGCGCTCGCTGCGGAAGGCCACCACCTCGGCGTGGCTCGTGCCCTGGAACGTCACCGGCCAACCGGGCATCGCCGTCCCGATCGGGGCCGACGATCGAGGGCTGCCCACCGCTGTCCATCTCGCCGGCCGCCCCTCCGACGAAGCGACCTTGCTCGCCCTCGCCGGCGACATCGAGGCCAGCCGCCCGTTCCCGAAGTGGGACGGGCGGGCTGATCTCCACACTCGGGTCGCCGATCAGTAGACGATGTCGAGCGCGTAGCGCAGCGCGCCGTCGAGCCCGGCACGGGCGATCTCGTCGAGGTGACCGACCGGCTCGCGATCGAGAACATCGAGCGGGACGGTGATCACGTTGTCGCAGGCGACGACGCACGGTTCGTCGAGACCGTGCTCCGGGCCGAGCTCCACCTCGGACCGGATGCCCCGGATCGTTCGTGTGATCGGAGCACACGTGACCGATGTGAGCACCGAGATCGCAGCATCGCGGGTCAGCACACAGACCGGGCGCCGACCGGCGGGTGGCCCGAGATCTGCCCAGTAGATGTCGTTGCGGGCTACCAACGGGGTGCGGTCTCGGCGGCAAGTCGCCGTGCCGATCGGATCAGGGCTGGATCAGCCGGTCGGCGGCGATACGCAGCCTGCAACTGACGGTCGGCGGCGAGGTCCTCCGCGGCGAGTGGCGGACTGAGCTCGTCTACCGTGAGCCGATGACCACTCCTGGCTCCGCTGCCGTTGCTCGCCGCACGATGGCCGGCGTGATGCTGGCGGCGGCGCTGCTGGCGGCGACGGCGTGCTCGTCGGACGGCTCCCCGTCGGCCGGTGGTGACGTGGCGACCTCGACCGCCGCCACCGACGCGTCACCGGCCACGACCGAGCTGCCGGCCGCACCCGACACCGAACCGCCCGCGGACACGC
>CAZYWK010000007.1:38412-54471 GCA_964651825.1 uncultured Ilumatobacteraceae bacterium
CGCCCGCGGACACGCAGCCGACCGGCGACGCGGCCCCGCGGACGTACGACTTCTCGGCGATCGACCCGATCGTGCAGGCCTTCGTCGACGAGCACGGGCTGAACGGCGCGGGGCTGATCGTCGTCGATCGTGACGACGGGGTCGTCCACGAGGACTACTGGGGCGAGTTCTCGGCCGACCGGATCTCGCTCGTCGCCTCGTCGTCGAAGATGGTCACCGCCGGCGTGCTGCTGCACCTCGCCGACGAGGGCCTCCTCGACATCGACGCGCCGGTCGCCGACGCCGTGGCGTGGGGCTCGGGCAATCCGCACATCACGCCGGCGCAACTCCTGTCGAACAGCTCCGGCCTCGTCGGCCTCGCGCCGGACCCGACGTACGGCCCCTACCTGTGCCAGTACCTGGCGGCCGGCACGATGCAGGACTGCGCGTCCGCGATATTCACCACACCCGACGACGACGCCGACGTCGCGGCCCCCGACACCGAGTTCCGCTATGGCGGCGCGCAGTGGCAGGTCGCCGGGGCAGTCGCCGAAGCCGTCTCGGGCAAGTCGTGGGCCGAGCTGATCGAGGAGATCTACGTCCAGCCGTGCGGGTTGGAGACGCTCGCGTTCAACAACCACTTCGCCCAGAGCCAAGTCGGCGCGGACGGCTTCAACTACCCGACGATGTTCGACGCCGACCCCTCCCGGCTCGAGCCGACCGCGAACCCGAACATGGAGGGCGGCATGTACACCGCCCCCGGCGACTACGCAGAGCTCCTGTTGATGCACCTGCGCGGCGGCCGGTGCGGCGACACCCAGGTGCTGTCGCAGGAGGCGCTCGACCGGATGCACGCCGACCGGATCGGCGAGGTCTACGGCGGCGAGGCCCGGCCGGGAATGGGCTACGGGATGGGCTGGTGGGTGAACCGCGACACCGGGCGCATCGACGACCCCGGCGCGTACGGCGCCGTTCCGTGGCTCGACCTCGACGGTGGCTATGGCGCGTACCTCGTGATCGAGGCCGACTCGACCACCGGCTACGTGCTGGCGTCGGAGCTCTTCGAGGTCGTCGACTCGGCCGTCACCACCGCGACCTGACAAAGATGTCGCGATGAGCGACTTCCCCCTCCCCTTCGTCTCCGACGACCTGTCCGGCCAGGTGGCCCTGGTGACCGGGGCGACCTCGGGCCTGGGGTGGCGCTTCAGTCAGGTGCTCGCGGCCGCCGGCGCAACGGTCGTGCCGACCGGGCGGCGGGAGGACCGGTTGGACGAGCTCGCCGAGCTGATCCGCTCGCAGGGCGGCACGGCCGTGCCGTTGCGGCTCGACATGACCGACGCCGATGACATCGTGTCCGTCGTCGGCCGGGCCGAGGAGGCAGTGGGCACGGTGACGATCGCGGTGAACAACGCGGGCGTCCCGGACGCCCAACGCGCCCACAAGATGTCGACCGAGCTGATTGACCTGGTGCTCGACACCAACGTGCGCGGGCCGTTCATCCTCGCCTGCGAAGTCGCGCGCCGCCTGATCGCCGCCGAGCAGCCGGGCCGGATCATCAACCTCGCGTCGACGAGCGCCTACCACTACACCGGCAACGGGGCCGCGCTCTACTCGATCACCAAGTCGGCGATCGTGCGGATGACCGAAGCGCTGGCCGTCGAGTGGGCACGGTTCAACATCAACGTGACCGGCATCGCCCCCGGGGCCTTCACCTCGGAGATGATGGACGGCATGGTCGACCGGCTGGGCGACTTCTCCAAGTACTTCCCCCGCAAGCGGATGGGCGACCCCGCCCAGCTCGACTCGACGCTGCTCTACCTCTGCTCACCTGCCTCGGAGTTCGTCACCGGCACCGTGATCAAAGTCGACGACGGCCAGGGCCCGCGCTAGTTCCACATGATGTGGCAGGTAGCAGTGACGTACGCCCACTGGAGTTCGCCGAGGTCGGTCGGGTATGCGACGCCGGGATCGAGCTCGTACAGCACGCCATAGTTGAGCGACACGTAGTACGGGTCGTGGAGCGGGCTCGCGTAGTCGACCACCACGACGGCCGTCCCGGCCGGGACATGTGAGACGAGATCCCACGTCGAGTTCAGATCGAACTGGGAGCCCGTGGGAAGCACGTACGTCTCGACCAGCACCTGCGGGTCACCGCCACCGATCCACTGACCATTCTGAACGGGCGACGAGGAGTACGCCGTGACGGTGGCGCGGAACGGGTACTCCCGCTCGCCTTCGTAGTAGCACTCATCGGGGTCGCCGTCGGAGGCGTTGATGGCGGTCACCCCGGAGATCTCGAGCCGCTGGGCCGCATGGACGATCGAGACGTCCATGTCGTAACTGCCCGTGTTCCGATCGAGGACGATCGCTCGGCGGTACGTGGTCGAACCGCTCGGGTCGTGGAACTCGACCTCGATGACGGCGAACAACGCGTCCGCGTCGACCCGGCCGCTCGCCGTGAACGACGAACCGTCGTACACGAGGTCCAACTCCTCGCGCGACACCTCGTAGAGCCCGAACGGACCATCGGCGTCGTCGTACGCGGCATACCCGACAAGTTCGGGATTCGTGAACCCGGAGCCCGGCACGCCGCTCTGATCGACGTCGAGTGCGAGGTTGATCAGCGGCCCGCCCGACGACACCAGGTTGCGCACGAATGCGTTGCGCGTCGCGGTGATCGGCGTGAGTTCAACGGGGTCCACACCGGCCAGGTCGGCAGCGAACACCACCCACGCCGTGTTCGGCGGCAGGAAGTACTCGAACCCGTATGCGCCGTCCCCGTCCGTCGACACCGACGGGTCCCAAATGGCGAGTTCGGCGCCTCCACCGTCGTACGCGGTCAGCGTCGCACCGAACTGGTCGTACCTCATCGGACCGTTGTTGTCGGTGACCGTTCCGGACAGCGCGATCGACCTCGTCGTGATCGTCCACGGGTCCAGCGTGACGAGCGCGCCCGGGGTGGTGTCGATCACGACGCTCACGTGCTGATAGGCGTCGAAACCGTTGGCGACGTTGACGTTGGCCGTAGTGGTCTCGGTGCCGGACGGGACCCGCGCCGTCACGTCAAACGCCCCCGTCGTGGCGTTCGGCGTGACGAACACGCTCGTGTTGCCGAGTGCTTGGCCGGCGGCGTTGCGGTTGTTGAACGTGATCGTCCTGCCGCTCGTCACGGGTTGACCGCGGTCGTGCATCGTGCCCACGAGCCGCACCTCGGTGGTCTGGTAGTCGACCGTGAGGGTGGCGGTGTTGACGACGTCGAGCCGCAGCGGGTTCACGGTGACCGTCGGGTCGTCGACCAGGCTCGGGTCGAGTGCCACCCAGACCTGCGCGTCGTCGGCCCGGCGGGGACCGGTGATCGAGAACGAGTAGTCGCCCGCCGCGTTGGGGGTCACGGACACGTTCTGGTTCTCGGCGAACACGCTGCCCGGGGCGGGGCGATCGTTCCAACGGACCCGGAAGGTGACGGGGGTCGCGATCGGTACCCCGCCGCGCTTCAGGTTGCCCGACACGGTCAGCTCGGGCGCCACGTGATCGTCCACGAACGTGAGGGGGGTGAGGCCGTCGACGATCGGTGTGAACGTCTGGTAGACGAGGTCCATCGCCGAGTCGCCGAGCTGTGCGGCCAGCTGCATCGTGCTGGTGGTGGCTGGCACGACGAACGTCGCCGCGAACGCGCCGGTCGCGTCGGGCACGACCGTCATCGTCCGGGTGAAGGTCCCGCCGTTGAACGGGGCGTCGAAGTACAACGTGGTCGCCGTCGTGACCGGTGCACCGGCCCGCGTGAGCACCCCGCTGGCCACGATGCCTCGCCCCTGCACGACGGGGTCGTGGCCGCGCACGTTGGTGCCGAGCGTCAGATCGGTCAGCGTCGTGGTCGGCGCGGGATGGGCCGCGCCGCCGGCCAGCGACTGGCCGGCGTTGTAGGTGACGACGATCGTGGGCACCTGGCTCGGCGGAGCGAACCGCAACAGGTAGTCGCCGTCGGGCTCCGGAGTGATCGCCACCTGGCGGGAGAAGACGGACCCGCCGCTCGCGTTGCGGCCGGAGAGGTTGACGTTCACCGGGCCGGTCCAGGGTTGGCCGCCGATGGTGATGTTGCCGGCGAGTTCCAGCACCTGCTCGCCGGTGACCGCGTCGAAGGTGACCGTGCGGCGTGTCGCCGTCAGACCGGTGACGGTCTGACGCGGATAGGTCGTCGGCGACGGTCCGATCCGCGCGACCAGCTCGGCCGACGTCGCCCACGGCGGCAACAGGACCGCTGTCGAGTACGCGCCGGTCGACTGGTCGACCGTGACGGTGCGCTCGATCACGAACGGGTCGTGACCGGGCCCGGACGCGATCACCTCGAGCGTCGACGACGGGCCGGCCGCAGCGACGCCGATCGTCATCACACCGCTGATCGCCAGCTCGGGTCCGGTGAGCGTTATGGGGAACGGCACCGCGTTGGCGCCCGGCATCAGGGCCGCGTTCGTCACGACCAGCGGGTTCTCGGTGACATGGCCGATGTCGGCCGTGACGGTGACGCTCGTGGTGTCGCGCGGGAGCACCTGGGTGAACGAGACGATGCCCGTTGTGGTGTTCGGGGTGCGGGTGAACGTGAACGGCCACGTCTCGCCGTTCGCCCGTGTCGCCACCACGTCATAGCGGACCGACCGTTGGAGGGGCGCGCCGTTCGCCAGCACGTCTCCCGACACGACGATCGACGGCGGCGCGTGCTGCGCCGTGAAGCCCCGCGAGTTCTCGCCGGGGGCCAAACCGGTGAACACCCGGGTGATCGGCGCCTCGCCGGGGAGGCCGACGTTCCAGTGGGCCCTGACGGAGGTGACGCTGGGATCGAGCTCGAGCGTCATCCGCACCGCGCCCTCGGAGTCGGGCGTGACGTTGCGCTGGGCGCCGGGGACGGTGCCACCGAGCGCGTCGAAGGCCTCGAAGGTGAAGTTGGTCGGCAAGGTGTACGGCGCGTCGACGCCGGTCAGCACGGCGAACACGTCGACGCGCACCGGGGCGTCGACGTCGTCGCTGAACTCCACGTCGGCCACCGGGTGCGTCAGCTGCGCGCCGGTGACCGTCAGGCGCGGGGAGTCTTCGATGGCCGGCGTGACCCGGGCGACGAGCTCGACACCGACGACCCGCTGCGGGAGCGTGTGGTCGAACGCGTACGAGCCGTCGGCGAGCGCCAGGAACGGGCGCACGTACTCGCTCACGACCGTCGTTCCGCCGCCCGGTGTCGTCACCGTCGAGCGCACCTCGAAGTAGCGCAGACCGGTGATCGGGAAGGCCGACGAGGTGAACGCTCCGTGCACGTGCAACACGATCGGGTCGTACTGCACGTCGAAGGTCACCGGGTTCGGGTTCGAGCCCGCACCCAGGCCGGTGAAGGGTTGGTACACGGTGTCGAGCGCGCTCTTGGTGAGCTGGGCGCCCAGCTCGACACGATCGACACCGACCGGCAGGTACAGGCGGAACTGGTGGTGACCGGTGCTGTCGGGCGTGACGAGCCGGGACTGTGTTCCGACGAACGTCGAGCCGTCGAACATCCGGGTCTCGACCCGGTGCCGCGTGAGCACCGGGTTGCCTCGATGCAGCCAGAGTCCGCTGGCGTCGACCACCACTGCGTCGATCGACGGATCGAACTCGATGTCGTTGCCGCCGAGCACCAAGTCCGGCTCGGTGACGCTGTCGTACTCGGCCGGGCTGAACCCGACCCGCGCCGTGACCGTCGCGGTGTCGGTGCCGACCGGGAGCTGGATCGAGAACGCGTACCCGCCATCGGCATCCGGGATGACCGTCAACGCCTTGCTGAAACCGTCGGCCTCGACGACGAAGACGGTGTCGTCGAGGTAGCCCTGGCCACCGGCCCTGATCGTGCCGTGCACGTCGAGGCGCTGCACGTCGAGGACGAACTCGTGGTCGAGGTCGTTGACCCCGTCGTGCAGCGTGGTCAGCGTGAAGCGTGGATGGTCCTCGGGCGTCGTGCCCAGCTCGGCGATCAACGTCGCCGACGTGGCGTCGTCGACCAGTTCGTAGACCTCGGCGAAGGTCCCGCCATCGCCTGGGGTGACGGTGCGCCTGATCGTGTAGTCCGAGCCACCGGAGCGCTCGACGGCGAGCGTCACGTACGTCGGTGTGGTGACCGCTCGGCCGTTCACCACCAGGGTGCCCACGGCGTCGACGACCGGTGCTCCGGCCTCGATCGGGAACTCGACCGGGTTGCGTCCGAACTCGATCGGCGTTGCGCCCGTCGGCACGTCGAGGGTGATCGGTGTGTTGCGGTGGTCGCCGATCGTCGCCGACAGGCGCACCGACTCGGTCGCCGCCGGCAGCTCGAACGTCGCCGTGTACTCGCCGGCCGGCCCGAACCGGTTGAGCCAGCTACGACCCGTCCACGTGCCGCCATCGTCGAGATCGGCGGTGGCGGACAGGTAGAAGCTGCCGGTCGGGCCGCCGTTGTAGGTGGCGTTGCCGGTGACGACGAGGGTCTTCGGCGTGTGGTCGATCGTCACCGCGCGAGCGTTGACGCCGGGCCCGAACCCGGAGATCGTGGCCGCCGGACGGACCTCGCCGCTGATCCCGACGTCCCAGGCGACCTCGATCGAATCGAGGCCGGCGGGGATGATCATCCGGTGCGTGAACGTTCCGTCGGCCGCGACGCTGGGGTGGATCCGCTGGTTGACGGCATCCGTCCCGTCGTCGACACCGACGAGTGTGACCGCCGCTGCCCCGCTGAACGCCTCGCCGTACTTCGTCAGCGTGCCCGACAGGGCGAGCGAGTCGAGCGCGTCGAACGGCACCGTCGCGTCGATGGTGCGTCCGACGGCACGGCCGAAGGCCGCCTTGGCGGCGAACTGTCCCGAGGCGGTAGCGACCGGCGTGACGCCGGGCGCGGTCCCGGGGGCAGCCACCGACACCGACACCGCGAGCGGGAAGGCGATGCCGGAGCCGTCGCCGATCTCAGCCGGGTCGGGCGTCATCGTGCAGCGGTAGCGCCCTGACCCGTCGGCCACGGCCACGCACGGCGTGAGGCCCGGCGCGTCGACGGTGACCATGGCGCCGAGGACCGGCGTGACGGGAGCAGTGGTCGTGATCGTGCCCGCCACCTCGTAACTGCACGTGTACTGGCCGAGGTCGCCCACCGGCATGCCGATGGCGAGCTCGATGGCGAGGATGTCGATGATCCGCGCCCCGTCGGCGAACTCGCCGGCGCACGCCTCCGACACACCGCCGAGCAGCGCCAGCGCCTCAGCGCGGTACGGCGCCAGCGCCTCGGCGTCAGGGCGCGGTTCGTTGGCTTCGTGGAAGTCCGCATAGGCGCGCGTGAACGGCGAGTCGGCACGGTCGGTGAGGCGCCACGAGTCGGTCAACGTGTACAGCTCGAGGTCGTGGTCGAGCGCCTCGTCGAGGGTGATCGACGTGCCGTCGCGCAGCTCGAGATCGTTGGCCGGGTCGCCGTCGTCGGTGCCGAGCAGCCCACGGAAGTTGCCCTCCTGCGGCGTGCGGATCCGGGCGTTGAGGCCCGGCAGGATGCCGAACATGACGCTCTGGAACGTCGAGGTCTCCACCTCGACCGTCGGCGACTTGATCGTCACCGCGCTCCCGACCTTGCTGATGGTGATGCCGTCGCCGACGGCGAACGAGACGTTCGAAGGTAGTTCGGTCAGCCGGCCGTCGATGTACACGGCGTATGGCCGGGCGTAGATCTCGATCTGGTGGCCGTGCAGCTCGAACGACAGCGCGGTCGTCGAGGTGGGCTGGAACGGTGAGGCCACGTGCGCCTGGGTCCGTTGGAACCGCCCGACGATGCGCACGCCGTCGACGGGCGACTCCGCGTACAGGTACTCGCCGAGCACCTGGGCGTCATAGCTCAGCCCGTCGAAGCTCAGCACGTGGGGGTCACCCTCGACACCCCCGCCGCCGCCGCAGCCGTCGCAGGGCGGTGGCGGCGGGCAGGGTGGCGGCGGCGTCGACTTCAACAGGTCGTCTTCGGGATCCGGCGGTGGCGGAGGACAGTCCGGGGGCTCACACGGCGGCTGCGGGCCGACCTTGGCGCGATAGGTCACCGTCACCGAGTCGGCGCCCCGTTGCTGTGTGGTGTAGCGGTACGTCTTGACGAGTTGAGGCCACGTCACGCCGCACGGTGGCTCGCCTCGATCAGGGATGAACGTGCTCAGCACGCTCGGCTTGTCGGATGTCGACTCGTTCCCGCGCAGGAAGCCGGTGTTCGGCTTGCCCGGCCCGCTCCACTTGTCGTCGACGTCACCGCCCGACTCGAACGTGACGGTCAGCGGCGCGGTCCCGGCCGACGGGTTGGCCCGGAAGTAGCTCTTGCGGCAGTCGAGGGTGAGGCTCACGCCGGCGCTGGCGCCCGTCGTCGGATTGGCGCCGACCCACGGCCGGTAGAAGGCCTCCTCCACGCTGTCGACCGGGTCGCCGTTGTCGTCGTTGCCGCAGGTGAGGTGGAACTCGATGGCCACCTCGTCGTCGGCCTCGAACGTGCCCGACGACTCACTGGGCGACACCGAGAAGCCCGTCGGCAATGGCTCATCGGGCTTCAACTCCCAGCGCTCTCCGTCGAGCCCGGACTGGGTCATCGTCGAGGTCTTGTCCGGCCTCTGCTTCGTCAGCTCGAGCGACGTCGGGTCGAACTCGATCGTGCGATCGCACTTGAGCGTGAACTCGCCGAGGTAGAACGGGATCACCGAGACGCTGGCGAGGATCGTGCCCGTGCCCACGGCGACGAACTTCTTGCCCTCGCGGCCCCAGGCGAGACAGTCGTCCTCCTTGACCAGCACGGTGACCTTGGCCGAACTGCCGGTCACGACCGAGGTGAACCGGTCGGACTTCGTCCAGTTGTCACCGCCCGCGGCGGCGTAGACCGTGATCTTGTCGCCCGCCGAGATCACGAACGGCGGGGAGCCGTCGGGATCGGTGAGCGCGAACTCGACGTCGACGACGTCGTCGATCTCGACCTTGTCCTTCACCTCGCCGGCGACGGTGATCTTCGCTTCGCCCGCCTTCTTCGGCGCAGCGATCGTGCCGATCAGCCGGCCGTACTCGATCTCGGGCAGGGCGATGCCGTTCGGCGCGTCGGCGATCACCTTCACCAGGCCGCCGAGGTCCTCGTCGTTGAACCCGAGCGTGCCGACGAAGCGCGCTTCGACCTTGGTGCCGGTCGCCCGGTTGGCGACGGCCGACGCGCTGTTCTCGGTGGCGAGTACGAGCTGGTAGCCGGCCTTGGCCTTGAACGGGGCCAGCTTGCCCAGGTCGTCCTGCTGGATGAGCTTGCCGATCCACCTCGCGGTGGCGCCGCCGAGGCGCACGCCGACGAGCATCTGGAGGTACGCCCCTGGCTTGGCCTCGATCGTCCACGGCACCCCGAGCCCGTCGGCGCCGTCGTCGACGGTGACGCCGGTCCCGTCGAAGTTGAGGTCCGCGGTCGATCGCGGGTGCGTCGCCAGCACACCGGTGCCGCGCACGTAACGCAGCCCGCCGACGGCCTCGAACGTCGCGTTCGCCTGGACCTTGTACTCGAACTTGGGGCCGCCGGCCAGTTCCGCTTCGGCCCCGAACGTGATGCCCGGCGTCACGATCGTCGAGAGCACGGCGCCGAGCGGGCCGGGGATCGGGAAGTCCGGGCCGGGGAACTCGTACAGGAGGCACTCGAAGCCGACCCCGACCGCGCCCTGGACCTTGCCTTCGAGCGACGCTGTGCCGCCGCCCTGGAACCCGGCGGTCACCTGGAACTGTTCGAGGTTCCCGGTCGAGGTGTTGAGGTTGGCGATGATCCCGCCGAGCATCTTGAAGCTGCGCTCGAACTTGACCTTGGTCTCCCAGAGCTTGAACGACGGCTCCGCCGTGCACGCGTCGGAGATCGGACTCATCTCCATGCGCTGCGGCGACGCGAAGCCCTGCGGCCGGGCGAAGCCTTCCGGCCCGCCGTCGATCACCACGATCTCGTCGCAATCAGGATCGTCGGCGGCGTCGTCGATGTTGACGCACAGCGTCGAGTCGAGCCCCGGGATGAGGCCCGCCTCCGACATCGCCTCGTAGTCGACGTTGACCTCGAGCGCGGCGAACACGAGGTCGAGGGGGACGAGCTCGACGCTGATCAGCGTGTACTCACCCCTCACGATCGTCGGCAGCCCGGCGGGCTCGACGATCTTGCCGTAGATCGTGTTCGATCCGGCGGCGATCACGAGCGTGCCGGTCGCGGGGACGTCGCCGCGCAGCACGTACGGGAAGCGGTTGGCGGATTCACCGGTCGGGTCGACGGTGGCCCGCGCCGCCAGCTCGGCCACGGTGAACGGCTCGACGCCGGCCAGATCGGCTCCACTGGGTGGCGGCACGGCGATGGTCGCCGGGTCGAGCACCTCGACACCCGGCCTGACACGGGCGGAGGTGATCCACAGCAGCAGCGGCTCGTCCTCGCCGGGGATGTCGAAGCCGACGGCTTCGGTGCCGATCGTGGTCGACCCCGCCACTTCGTAGACCCCGCGCTCGGTCCGGACGATGTCGAACCGTGCCGGTTCCGGTACGAGGGCCTCGATGTAGTCGATGTCGTCGTCGGGATCGGGATCGGTGCCCGGGTCGGCGTCGGGATCCGGATCGGGGGTGCGGGTGAACGTCACCCCGTCGGGCACCGCCCGGCCCGACGGGGTGCCGTCGTCGCCGTAGTGGACGAGCTCCACGGTGGCGGTCTGGCCGTCCGCGGTGAAGAACACGTCGCTCGGCGTGAGGTGCCAACCCGGCTCGTACAGCGGCGCGCCGAGATCGTCGCCCGTGGGCGGCGGCTCGGTCGTCGTGGTGGTTGTGGTCGTGGTGGTGGTGGTCGTGGTGGTGGTGGTCGTGGTGGTCGTGGTCGTGGTGGTGGTCGTCGGTGTCGTGGTCGGTGCTGTGGTCGTCGGCACCGTCGTGGTCGGCACCGTCGTGGTCGGGACGGTGGTGGTCGGGACGGTGGTGGTCCCGCCGCCACCACCGACGCCGCCGCCCGGGGGGATCCAGCCGAGGACGTCGATCAGGAGCTGTACCGGCGCGCTGACGGTCAGGCACAGGGTGCCGGTCGGTGAAAGGAGCGCGGTGAGCCGGTTGGCGATCGGGACGCCCGGTGTGAAGTTGAGCGACGACGCCAGCGGCACCGAGTCGCCGCACGGGAACACGGTGACGTACCCGACACCGGCGGCATCGGTCGCCGTCAGGTTGATCGCCACCGCGCCTGCGCCCGTGGCCGGAACAGGACCGCGACCGGCGACCGGCACCTCGATGCGCTGGCCGGGCCGGACGAGGCCGGCGCCCAGCTGCTGACCGTCGATGGTCGCCGCACCCGGGCGCGTGTCGAGGAGCCGGGCGGGAACCGACGTCTGGATCGATGACGTGGCCGGTACCCAGCCGACGACATCGATCATCATGTGCACCGGTGCACTCGTGATCAGGCACACGGTGCCCGCCGGCGACAGCTTGGCGATCAATTCGTTGGCGACGGGCACGCCGGGTACGAAGTTCAACGACGACGCGATCGGCGCGGTCTCGCCGCACGGGAACACCGTGACGTAGCCGGTGTCGCCACCCTCGGCGACCGTCAGGTTCACGATCACCGCACCGGCTCCGGTGCTCGGCACCGACGCCCGCCCGGCGATCGGCACCTCCAACCGCTGGCCGGCCGCGACGATCCCACCACCGACCATCAGACCGTCGCTCGTGGCCGCCCCCGGGCGGGTGTCGAGCACACGCGTGGGGATCACCGGCTGCACCGACGACGCCGACGGGACCCAGCCGACCACGTCGACCAGCAGGTGCACGGGCGCGCTGGCGACGAGGCAGATCGAACCCGACGGTGAGAGCTTCGCCATCACCTCGTTGGCCACCGAGGTCTCCCCGACGAAGTTCAGCGACGACGCGACAGGCACCGTCGCGCCGCACGGGAAGACCGTGACGTAGCCGACGTCGTCGCCGGCGGTGGCGGTCAGGTTGACGATCGCCGCGCCGGCCCCCGCGGCGGGCACTCCGCCGCGCCCGGCGATCGGCACCTCGAGCCGCTGGCCGGCCGCGACCTTCCCACCGCCGACCATCGATCCGTCCGTCGTCGCCGTCCCCGGCCGGGTGTCGAGCACGCGAGCGGGCACCACCGACTCGATCTCGCCGGGCGCGCCGGCTGCGGTGGCCGCGGCGGTCGCGGCGGTCGGCTCGCCGGACGAGAGCGCCGCGGCCGGATCGGACACGACCGCGCCGGCGAGGGCGATGGTGAGCGCGACGAACACCGCGACGGCGGCAGTCGTGCGAGGGCGTCGGGGGGCGCGATCGTCCGGCAGAGGCATCGGGGCGACCGTACGAAGGCGACCGCGAACGAAGCGCGAACGGGGTATCACATCTCGGTGACCATCCGACCACCGAGCGTGCGGCCCCCTCGCCGTGACCCCGTCTCGTCGCAGTCGGCGCGAAGATGTGGCCAGAGCACGTTCGACGATGGCGCGAGGAACCGAACCCCCCACTGACCTCCTGACGGTCCGCGTCCTCGGCCCCGTCCTGCTCGTCGGACCGTCGGAGTCGGTGGAGGTCCGCGGCCGACAGCCGAGCACGGTGCTCGCCCACCTCGCGATCGAACGACGCGGGGCGACCCGCGACGAGCTCGCCGAGGTGCTCTGGGGTCATCGCCTGTCGAACCACTGGCAGGGCGCACTGCGCGGCGTGCTGTCGAAGGTGCGCGCCGCCCTCGTCGAGTGTGGGCTCCCGGCCTCCACGATCCGCTCCGACGACACCGTGGTCCGGCTCGACCACCGGGCGGTGACGACCGACCTCGACGAGATCACCGCACTGGTGGACGACCCGAGCGCCGAGCTCGACGCGCTCACGACCGCCGCTGGCGACCTCGCCCACCCGTTCCTGCCGCACGACGACAGCGAGTGGGGCCGCCGCGTCCGGGCACGCATCTACACGCTCCGGCGCCGCACCGTCCACCGGCGTGCCCAGGTGTCGGCCTCCGCTGGCCTCGTCGACCAAGCCATCGCACAGCTCCGGCAGGCGATCGAGGACGAACCACTCGACGAAACCGCCCACCACCTGCTCATCGAGCTGCTGCTCGGCGACGGCCAGCGCGTTGCGGCGAGCGACGCGTTCGACAAGCTCACCACGAGCCTCGCCCACGAGCTCGGGGTCGCTCCGGCCCGCGCGACGGCCGAGCTGTTCCGCCCCGCCGACCACGCGGCTCCGGCGACGCCCCGATCGACCGGCGAACCCGACGGCGCGACCCGCGCCCAGGGTCGCATCGGTGGGCCGATCCATCCGCACACCGATGATCCCTTCGTCGGACGAGAGCTGGAGCTCGCGGTGCTTCGCGCCACCTGGGCCCAGGTCATCGCGACGGACCGGCCACACCTCGTGATCGTCCAGGGCCCGCCCGGCATGGGCAAGACGCGCCTCGTCGACCGCTTCTGCAGCGAGCTCCAGCAGTCGGGCCAGGTCGACCAGGTCGTGTGGGGCCGCAGCCGAGACACCGTCGATCGGGCGTACGGCGCGCTGGCCGACGCCGTCGGCCGGTTGCTGACCGACCGGCCCGAGATGGTCCAGCGGCTCGGCGACGAGCTCGGCGGGCTGGCGCCCCTCCTGCCAGGGCGGCCAGCTCATGGCGTGCTCGACCCCGGCTCCGACGACAGCGCGACCTCACGCGCGGCGATCACTCACTCGTTGCGGGTGCTGTTGACGGCGCTGCTGGAACGCCCGACCATCTGGTTCACCGACGATCTCCAATGGTCCTCCGCCGATGCGATCGGCACGCTCGAGGAGGCGGTCGACGGGTTGAGCGGACCGCTGCTCGTGCTCGCCACCACGCGGGCCGTCGACGGCGACGTCGCCGGCGCCCTGGCGTCGTTGCAACGGATCCTGCCCACCGCGGCGATCCCGCTCGCCGGCCTGACCGTCGACGACATCGCCGACCTGTTCGCCGACGCCGAGATCGCGCCGACGGTGCGGGCCCACACCGCCGGCCTGCCGTTCTACGCGAGCGAGATCGCCAGGGTCGCCCGCCTCTCGGGTGACGCGGTCGACCTCGGGACGGTGCCGGCGGCGATCACCGAGTGGGTGTCGCGGCGGGTCGGTTCGCTCCAGCCCGACGAGCGGCGCATGCTGCAGCGGGCGAGCGTGATCGGCGAGGAGATCGACGTCGATCTCCTCGCGCAGTGTTCGTCGGGATCGCCGATCGACGTGGCCAGGATCTGCGACCACCTCGTGTCAGCCGGGCTCCTGACCAGCACCATCTCCGCCGAGCGGGGCGGTTCACCAGTCCTCCAGTTCTCGCACCGCATCACCCGCGACGTGGTCTACGGCGACATCGGGCCGTCGACCCGACCGGTGCTCCATCGCCACGTGGCCGACACGATCGCCACGTGCAGCGACGGTCGCCGCGGCGAGGACGCCGGGCTCGATCACGCCGCGTTGGCCCATCACTACGCGCTCGCCGGTGACGCCACGCGGCAGGTGGCCTGGGGTCACGCGATGCGCGCCGCCCGCGGGGCGATGCGCGCGGGCGCGTGGGCGACCGCCGAGCGGCAGTTCGACCTGGCCTGCGATCGGGCGTCAGGGCCGCGAACCCTCGGCCACGCGCTCGTCGGGCGAGGGCGTGCCGAGCACGCTCAACTGCGCTTCGACGACGCCCGCACGACGTTGCACGAAGCGCTGGCGATCGCCGAGGCCGACGGCCTGGCGATCGTCCACGCCACCGCCACCCTCGCCCTCGTGGGGCGCGCCGGACGCGGCGCGTCGCTGACCCGGGACGACACCGAGCACGTACGCCTCCTCCGCGACACGCTGGCCATGATCGAGCGCGCCGGTGACGAGCCGTCCGACGCCCGCGCGAACGACATCGACGTCACCGCCGGCGGCGGTCGGCCCGACGAGTTGCGCAGCGCGCTCGAACGCGAGCTCGCACTGTCGCTGCTGCTGAGCGACGCGGTCGACGAACGAGCGGCGCTGTTGCAGCGCTCGGTCGACCGGGCGCGGCACCTGCAACCGCCCGACCCGGAGACGCTGGCGAGCGCGCTCCTCGGTTCGCGCTACGCCAAGCTCGAGCCCCGCGAGCTCGAGTCCCGGCTGGCCGACGTCGACGAGGTGCTGGCGCTGCCTGCCCGGTCGATCGGCGACGACACGCGCCTCGCCGCGTACTGCTACCGCCACGAGGATCTGCTGCGACTCGGCGAGCTCGACGCGGCAGCGGACACCCTCGAACGCGCGGAGCGGTTGGCGACGCGCTATCCCCATCCGTACTGGACCTGGGCCGTGCGAACGTGGCGCGCTCTCGCCCACCTCCACTCGGGTCATCTCGATCGGGCCGAGTCCGACGCGCTGGCGGCCGCAGCGCTGCGTCCCCAGGTGGCCGAGGCCGCGGCGTGCCTGGCGGTCAATCTGGTCGACATCCGGCTGTACCAGCACCGCGCCGGCGAGATGATCCCCGCCATGGATGCCGCTGTCGGCCGCCATCCGGAGATCCCTGCCTACCGCGCGGTGCTCGCCCTCTGTGCCGCCGAGGCCGGCGACGTCGACCTCGCCGCGTCGAGCTTGCGCTGGTTCGCCGATGCCGGCGTCACGAACCTGCCGTTCGACACCAACCGCTCACTCGCCCTCGGCGCCCTGGCCCACACGGCAGCGACCGTCGGCGACCGCGACGCGGCGATCGTGCTCACCACGTTGCTCGAACCGGCCCGAGATCACTGGTTCGTGCTCCAGTGCTACGGCGGTGGGGGTGCCACGTGGGGCCCGGTCGCCCACGCCCTCGCCCGCCTCGCCGCCCTCGACGGCCGGCCCGACGACGCCCGCGCGCTCTACGACCGAGCAGCAAGCCAGGCCGCGACGACCCCGCTCGTGCTGGACCGCATCGATCTCGATCGGCGACACGACCACCCGGCGCCGTCGCCGTGACGGGTTCACTCCCACCGTCTGCCGCCTGCCTGGAGTTTACGGCAGCCACTCTGATCACGGGTCGGCCGATCGACTGCCACAAAACTCGCCTCCCGAGTCTGTGGCAGCCACTCCGGCTACGGGTCGGCCGATCGACTGCCACAAACCGATTGCAAGCCGGGCGAGGGGCGAGGGACGGGG
>CAZYWK010000007.1:54571-70441 GCA_964651825.1 uncultured Ilumatobacteraceae bacterium
GGGACGGGGGACGGGGGACGGGGGCGCGCTCAGGAGGTGAGGAGGGCGTGGTGTTCGCCGAAGTCCTTGGGGGTGATCAGGCGGCCGAGCTTGCGGTACTCGCGGGCGAGGCCGGTGACGATCGCCCGCATGGTGATCGCCTCGCCGAGTGACGCGGCGTAGAAGCCGGCGTTGAGCGTCGCGTTGCGGATCGCGCCGCCGGCGAGCTCGAAACGTTCGGCGAGCCAATCGATGTCGACGTCGTCGGCGAGCGGTGCCCCGTCGGGGAACGACTGCCGCCAGATCAGCTTGCGTTCCTCGACCCCGGGCAGGGCGAAGCCGATGCGGACGTGGATGCGGCGCAGGAACGCTTCGTCGATGTTCTTCTCGAAGTTGGTGGCGAGCACGACGAGGCCGTCGTGGGCCTCGAGGCGCTGCAGGAGATACGACACCTCGATGTTGGCGTAGCGATCGCGGGCGTCCTTGACCTCCGAGCGCTTGCCGAACAGCGAGTCGGCCTCGTCGAAGAAGAGCACCCCGTTGCCGGCGCTGGCGGCGTCGAAGATCACCTCGAGGTTCTTCTCGGTCTCACCGATGTACTTGCTCACCACCGACGACAGGTCGAGCTTGAACAGGTCGAGGCCGAGCTCGCCGGCGACGATCTCGGCGGCGAGCGTCTTGCCGGTGCCGGACGGTCCGGAGAACAGCGACACCACGCCGCGCGACGGCGTCGCGTCGAATCCCCAGTCGTCGTACACGCGGTGCGCGAAGCGCGTGCGTTCGATGATCGAACGCAGCAGCTCGCGCCGGTCGGCGCTGAGCACGATGTCGTCCCAGTGGCGGCTCGGCCGGATCCGCCGGGTGATGCCCTCGAGCGCTCCCGCCGCGAGCCGGCGCACCCCGGCGTCGACGTCTCCGTCGAGCGCGTCGCGTGCCCGGGCGACGTAGTGGAGTTGGTCGAGCGTGAGTGGGTGCGTCGGCTCGGCGTCGCCACCGAGCACGCTCGCCCACTCCTCGGGCGTCGCCTCCCCGCCCGGCGCCTCGACCTCGACCCACGGCCGCGATGGAAGGTCGTCGATCGACGGCGCCCGCCGAGACGAGATCACCCAGACGAGATGGGCGGCGCGCTCGATGGCACGGCGGGCTTCGGGGGTGATCGGCGCCGAGAAGTCGACGACGACACCACGCCCGGTGATCGTCGCCTCGCGGACGACCGCGTCCCATCCGGACACCGTCGATGGCGCGGTGACGGCGATGAACCGTGCGCCGAACGCGACGGCGGTGCCGAGCCACCGTCGCCGCATCCGATCGGGCCCGGTCACGACGACCAGTGACGACTCGCCGCCTTGATCATCGGCATCGAGCCACGCGGCGTCGATCGGCAGGTCGGGATCGATCGAGGTGTCGCCGATCAGGGCCCACACGACGCCAGGGTGGAGGGCGACGAGATGATCGGCCCACGGTCCGTGCTCGTCGATGGTCACCAGCGACGCCCGGCGGAGCCGGGAGCCGGCCGACACGGCCAGCGTGGCGGGAACGGCGGACCCGAACAGGATCGACAGCAGGCCGAGCGACACCCGATTGCGGGCCAGGTCGCCGTGCAGCTCACCGACCGCGCGCTGCAGATGCCACGAGGCTTCGGCGGCGGCGACCACGGCGAGCACCTCTGACTCCTCGGCGGACAACCCGACGTTCATCGCCAACGCCGCGAAGGCGCCGTCGTCGAGCATCGCCGCTGCGTAGCCCGCGCGCGCCGCTTCGAGCGCGGCCGGCGCGTCGGCGGCGCCGAGGAGCACGGTGCGTCCGAACTCGAGCCACGGCGGGCCCGATCGGTCCTCGCCCGCTCCGATCGCCGTGTCGTCGCCCACGACGCACAGTCAACCATCACGGGCCCGGCGTCCGCGGTACGGTGACGCCATGGGAACTCCCGTCGTCGCAGGAGCCTTGTTGCAGTGCTCGTTCGGCACCGCGCCGTCGACACTCAGCGTGCTGCCGCAGAACAAGGTGATGTTCGAGAACAAGCCGGTCGCCACCATCATGGACAACAAGCCGTTCGTGAACATCGCGCCGTTCCTGTTGTGCATGTCGCTGTCGAATCCGGCAACCGCCAGCCTCACCGCGGCCGCGCTCGGCGTGCTGACCCCCGGTCCGTGCACGCCGGTGACCGTCGCCCCGTGGACGCCGGGTGCCGTGAAGACACTGGTCGCCAACTTCCCCGCGCTGACCGATTCGTCGATGTGCAACTGCGCCTACGGCGGGATCATCAAGGTCAACGTGCCGATGGCGTTCAAGGAACAGGTCAGCTGAGGAAACGGCCCGGTTCGGCTTCGTAAAGATTGCAGCACAACTCCGCGCCGGCCGTGGGCGGAGTGCTACTGTCGAAACGCAGCTTGTCGCGTCACGAGCACGGGTGGACTCGGACTCGTTCGGCCGTCGAACTGCGCGGATCGCACGTTCGTGTGGCTCGCAAATCTTGCTGTAGGAGGTTCGACTTGCCGTCTTATCTGACCCCTGGTGTCTACGTCGAAGAAGTTGCTTCGTCGAGCGCCACTCTTTCCGCCGGAGCAACCGCAGTCGCGGCCTTCGTCGGCTTCACGGCCAAGGCGCCGACCGACGATCCGAGCGATCCCGACGGTCTGAAGCCACGCCTCGTGACGAACTGGACCCAGTTCGAGAACCTGTACGGCGGCTTCATCGCCGGTGCCATGCTCCCACTGTCGGTGTACGGGTTCTTCAACAACGGCGGCTCGATGGCCTACATCGTCCGCATCCCGCACACCACACCGTCCGACGAACCCGGCCAGCTCGCGCTCACCACCGGCGATCGCGCCCTCGGCCCTGCGGTCGAGTTCACCACCGTCGAGCCGAACGCCGACGTGAAGGTCGAGGTCGCTCCCGAACCCGCCGCCGACGACGCCGACGACGACGCCCCACCCACGTTCGAAGTCACCATCACCGACGGCCACGACGAGCCGGAGGTGTTCAGCGGCGTCACCCTCGGCGGCATCGCCGATGCGATCAACGGCACGTCCACCAAGGTGAAGGTCGAGACGTTGATCGACGTCGCACAGCTCACCGCTGATCTCCAGACGATCCCGACCGGCTCGTTCGCGATCGAGCCCGCCGCTCCCACCCCCGTGGCCGTGCCCGGTCGTGCGTTCAACGGGTCCGAGTCGGCCCGCACCGGCATCAGCGGCCTCACGATCGCCGAGGACGTCACGATGGTGATGGTCCCCGACCTCGTCACCGCCGCCCGCCAGGACGACGGTTCGATCGACCTCAACCTCTGGAAGTCGGTGCAGCTCGCGGTGATCAACCACTGCGAGGGCCAGGCCAACCGGATGGCGGTGCTCGACGCTCCTCCCGGAATGTCGCCCCAGCAGATCAAGGAATGGCGCAGCGACGTCGCGATGTACGACTCGGCATATGCCGCGCTGTACTACCCGTGGATCGAAGTCGCCAACCCGATCGGCACGAACGGCGATTCCAACATCATCGTTCCGCCATCGGGCCACCTGGCCGGCATCTGGTCGCGCAACGACGAGACCCGCGGCGTCTGGAAGGCCCCGGCCAACGAGATCGTGCGCGGCGCGCTCAACGTCGAGACCAACATCACCAAGGCCGAGCAGGGGTTGCTCAACCCGATCGGCATCAACTGCATCCGTCCCTTCGGCACCCAGGGCATCCGGGTGTGGGGCGCCCGCACGCTGTCGTCGAACACCGACTGGACCTACATCAACGTCCGGCGCCTGTTCAACATGATCGAGACATCGATCATGAACGGCACGCAATACGCCGTGTTCGAGCCCAACGACATCACGTTGTGGGAAGGCCTGAAGCGGACGGTGAACGCTTTCCTCCGTGGCCTCTGGCGCGACGGCGCCCTGTTCGGCGCCACCGCCGAGCAGGCGTTCTACGTCAAGTGCGACGCCGAGACGAACCCACCCGAATCGATCGATCAGGGCAAGGTCGTCGTCGAGGTCGGCATCGCTCCGGTCAAGCCGGCGGAGTTCGTCATCTTCCGCATCGCTCAGATCAAGGACGAGTCGGCCTGAGGCCGGCGCGCACGGAACGAAACGGAGTAGCACATGCCAGTAACCACACCAGGTGAGGTGAAAGACGTCGAGCTGGTCGGCTCGTGGTTCTTCATCAAGCTCGACAACGGGATCGAGGGCTTCTTCACCGATGCCTCCGGTTTCGGCTACGAGATGGAAGTCGTCGAGATGACCGACACGAAGCACGACACCAGGACCCGCAAGCGTCCCGGAACCACCAAGTACCAGGACATCACGCTGAAGCGGACCCTGTCGCCCGACAAGAAGTTCTGGAACTGGGCCAAATCGATCCGTGACGGCAAACTCGAGTACCGCACCAACGGCTCGCTCGTCGTCTCCGACATGGCCGGCGCCGAGCTCAGCCGGTGGACGTTCAACAACGTGTGGCCGTCGAAGTGGTCGGCCTCCGATCTCGACGTCGGCTCCGACGACCTGATGACCGAAGAGGTCACGCTCGCCGTCGAAGAACTGATCAGGACCAAGTGAGGAGGCCGAGATGACCGACGCCAAGACACATGACGCCGACTTCCAGGGCTCGTTCTTCGCACTCGAGATCGACGACCTGACGCTCGGGTGGTTCACCGGGTGCAGCGGCCTGTCGCTCGAGTTCGACGTGATCAACTTCAAGGAGGGCAACGGCAAGAAGGTCGTCGAGCGCAAGCGCCCCGGCAAGCCGAAGTACTCCGAGGTCGTCTTGAAGCGTGGCTTCACCACCAGCACGACGATCCACGACTGGTTCAAGGAAGTGGTCGACGCCGCCAAGCCGACGCCGTACAAGACCGCGTCGATCGTGCTCTACGACCGCCAGCAGGAGGAATGCGCCCGCTTCAGCCTCGAAGCGTGCTGGCCCTCGAAGATGTCGGTGTCCGACCTGTCGGCCGGCAGCGACGACGTGATGGTCGAGGAACTGACGATCCAGCACGAGTTCCTCGACTGGGTGAAGCCCTGACGATGGCCGGTCTGCGCACGGAGTTCGAGTTCACGCTGCCGAAGGGCTACGTCGGCGACGACGGCAACCTGCACCGCAGCGGCGTGATGCGTCTCGCCACCGCTCGTGACGAGATCGAGCCCCTGCGCGACCGGTCGATCGACGGACCCGACGATCCGTACCTGACGATCCTCGTGCTCGCACGGGTGATCTCCAGGCTCGGGTCGTTGGAGTCCGTCGGTGTGCGCGAGATCGAGGGCCTGTTCGCCGCCGACCTCGCGTTCCTCCAAGACCTCTACGGCATCATCAACTTCGGCGACCAGGACGACGTCGCGGCGCTCCAGGCGAGCGTCCTGCCGGCCACGGCACCTGACGTCGAGATCGTCGAGATCGTCGACGAGGTGGACGACACCGACACCGACACCGACACCGATAACGGTCAAGCCGATGCCGCAGATCCGGAACAGACCGCCGACCCGGCCGCAGCAGCACCTGCCGCCCGGCGTCGTCGAGGGCGGATCGAGGAAGTTCCGCGCGCGGCGTCGCAGTAGCACGGGTGGCGCTCGGAGTGAAGCTCTACCCTGAGGAATCGTTGTGGAGCGAGATCGCATATCTCGCCTACCACCTCCACTGGGACCTCGACCGGTTGCTCGATCTCGAGCATCCCGATCGGGCCCGGCTCATCGGGTTGGTGGCCGACATGAACGAACGCTCGTGGGAGGCGCTCCTCGATGTCCGATGACAGCTTTGATCGTGAACGGGTCACCGCGGCGACCTTCCTCGTCGAGGTCGACGGTGTCAAGATCGGCAACTTCATGGAGATCAGCGGCCTCGAGGTCAGCGTCGAGACCGAGGACGTCACCGAAGGCGGTCAGAACAGCTTCGTGCACAAACTGCCCGGCCGGATGACCTGGCCGGACATCACCCTCAAGCGCGGCATCACCCAGGGCGACAGCCTGTTGAAGTGGATGAACAAGTCGTCCGGCGAGCAGTTCGCGGCGAACGGCAACAAGCTCACCCGCAACACGGCGGCGATCACCCTTCTGGGACCGGGTGGCGAGCGCCTGCGGACGTGGGAGTTCGATGGTGCGTTCCCGATCAAATGGACGGGCCCGAGCTTCGCCGTATCGTCGAACGACATGGCGGTCGAGGAACTGGTGATCACCCACCATGGATTCCGGGCCCGTGATCTCTGACGTCGTCACCGACTCGGCGCCGACGCGGACCGGCGGCGACCACTTCGGCCGTGACCTGCAGCACCGCGTCCGCCCGCGCACCGGCCGCTTACGCCGGACCGAGTCGCGCCAGTTCATCGGCGCCGTCGGTCGTGCGAGCGTCGGGTTCGGGCAAGCGATCGGTCGAAGCTCGTCGATCCGGCCGCGGATCGATGCGACGAATCTCGACACGTTGGCGCTGCGACCACCTCCCGGCTGGTGGACCGAGGGAGCTGACGGCACCGACGAGCTCGACGCACCTGGTCACGACGTCATCCACCGCTCCAGCGAGGCGGTGGCCCGGCCGAAGCCGCCGTCACGCTCGACGACGTCCAGCGCCACCCGGCGACCGCAGCAGCAAGCGACGTGGACGCAGCACCTCGTTCCGGCGAGCCGCCATCGCGTCCCACGCCGGGCGGTCTCCGTGGGTCCGACCTCGGCCGCGGTGTGGGAGCACGCGACGGTCGTGAGCGAACCGCCCAAACGGGACCCAGCCTTCGCCGCGCGCAGCGACCGCAAGGTCGACGAGCTTCGCCGCATGCTCGCCGCCGGCGCCACACCGGCCGGCGCCGCACCTGGGAGCAGACCCCCGAATGGCCCCGCCCGGCGCGAGCTCACATCGTCGGGGGAAGCGGCCGAACCAGCCGGTACGGCGCCGGCGGGGGTGTCCGCCGAGCCGGGCCGCACGGCAGTGGCAGCAGAGCGACTGTCCGGCGCCGAGCGCGGAGACACCATGGCAGGGCGCGCGACGAGCCCCGGCGTCGTGGGCCGACGTGCCCGCAGCCTGCCGTCGTCGTCCTCGAACGACGCGCAACGCGCGTCAGCGCCCGATGGTGAGCACCCGACCGCGGTGCGGGCCGGCGCCCCCACCCGCACACCGGATCGGCGTCACGACGACGGACGTCGGCCCTCGTCGCCGCCGCCCGCGCCCGGGCCGCGCCCACGATCGGAAGCCAGGTCCGGGGTTCCGACATCGAGAGCCGCTCGCCCGACAGCGTCCGCGCGGAGCGGGTCCGACGACAAGTTCGACCGGCTGCGCCGCATGCTCGAAGACCGTGGCGACCTGCCACGCTCGGAACCGGGCGGTCCAGGGCCCACCGCTTCGACCAGCACCGGTCCTTCGGCCACGCCCGACCGCTCGACGAGCCCCAACCGCTCGACGAGCCCCGACCTCTCCGCTACGGCACCATCCGCCACGCGATCGGCTACCCGGCCGTCGGCCGGCACCGACTCTCCGAGACCTGGCGCACCGTCGCCCGGGACCTCGACGAGCATGACGTCTTCGGTCGATGCGACAGCCGACGCCGGTGCACGTGCCGCCGTCGCCGTGCTCGACGCGGTCCGCCCGGCCTCGGCCGCCACGGCCCCGGATCGACCTGGCGACCTTCGCCTCCAGCGCATGATCAGCTCCCGGCCCGACGCGGCCCGCGAGTTCGCCGACGGAGTCGACTCGATGCTCGAGCCCACCGAGTTGGCGACATCGGCAGCCGAACCGGTGTCGTCGCCTGCCACCCAGTCGTCGCCCCAGTCATCGCCCGCCACCCAGTCGTCGCCTGCCACCCGCTCGACTCGCGCTCCGGCCGCCACCGTCGCCACACCGCGCCTCGAGCCGGCCGCAGCGGTTGCCGTTCCCCGCCGACCGGTCCCGAGCCTGCCTCCGATCGGCGACCGGCACGACGCCGTGCTGCGCCGTCTGAGCATCCCTCGCGCGTTGTCGCGCGGGCACCGGCCCGATCGCACCACCGGGCGTGGCGGCCCGAGCCCAGTGGCCCCCGGCACCGTCGCGGCACTGCGCCACCCGGCGATCAGCCCACCCACCATCCCCACCGACACGTCGCTCGCCGGCACCTCGGTCGTGGACACGTTCGTCGCCGGTCCGTCGAGGTCGCCGGCGTCGACCATGCCTCCGCGGGCGGCAGCGGCCACGCAGCCGGCACACGCGGCGGAAGCGAGCACGACGATCTCTCCGCGCCGTGGTGACCCGCGACGCGAGCGCATCCGCCGCCTCACCGCCGACTGGTCGCTGGTCGCGGCCGGCACCGGAGCGCTCGGCCACGCCGTGCGCCCGGCGGTGCTGCGCACCGTCGATCCGACGCCGCAACACGCTCCCGCTCCAGATCCCGAGGCGGCACGAGAACGACACGGTGGCGACGACCTCGCCGCACGGTTCATGACCGAGCTGTCGCGCTCCGTACAAGCGCGGCCCGCACCACTCCCCACCCCCTTCCGTCCGATGGCCGACCACATCGCCGGCCGGCGGCAGGTGCTGCTGGCCACCGACACAGCGTCGCGACGTGCCCTGCGGTCGGTGGGCAAGGTGGCCGCGACCACCGGCGACACGATTCATCTCGACCCTGCCGCGACGGGCGGGTCGCGCCTCAACACGGTCATCGCGCACGAGTTGACCCACATCGCGAGTCCGTCGCCGGTCCCGCGCTTCTTCGACGACGTCGTCGACAGCCCCGAGGAACGTCGCGCCGACGCCACCGCGCGGGTCATGGCTCGCTCGCCCCTCGCGCCCACATCGTCGGTGCTCACCGCCCCGGGCGCAGCCACCAGAACGGTCGCGACCGACCGGGGCGGCGTGGTCCGGCGCACCCCGAGCGACACGACGCCCCACTCCGCGCCAGGCGTCGTCAGCGCCGAGAGCCTCGCCGCATCGATCACACGGAGCGGCTCGGCGGCTCGGCGGTCGGCCTCGACGAACGCACAACCAGCCGGCGACGACCTGATCCGCCGCCTCGACTCCAGCGAGGCCTCACCACGCCGCCCAGCGATCGGCGGGCACCGGGCCCGAGGCTCCACCATCTCGCAGAACACGACGTCACAGAACACCGTCTCGCAGAGCACCACGTCACAGAACACGACGTCACAGAACACGGCGCCGGGATCGCCCGCGCCGTTCGATCCCGACTCCGAGGCGGCCCGGACCTGGTTCCTCGAACAGCTCGAGCGCCACACCGACACCATCGTGCGCCTCCTGACCGACCAGATCGTTGTCGATCTCGAACGGCGTGGCGGACGACTCTGGGGAGGCATCTGACCATGACCCAACTACAGCACGCCTACCTGGAGATCGAAACCGGTGGCCGCATCGAGTGCATGTTCAACCCGAGCACCTTCTCCTTCGCCACACAGAACAACTGGAGCGGTCCCCCCGAGCCGGGCCGCGACACCCCGACCCTGCGCTTCGCCGGTGGCGGGAGCGGCTCGTTCTCCCTCAGCCTCGTGTTCGACACCACGTCGAAGGGCACGACCGTCACCGAGTACACCAACAAGCTGCTCACCCTGATGAAGGTCGACCCCGAGCTGCCGGGCTACGACGAGGCCGACAGCAACGGCAGGCCACCGTGGGTGAAGTTCCACTGGGGCACCCATCTGCACTCGTTCCGCGCCGTCATCACGTCGACGAACGTGTCGTTCACCTACTTCTCCGCCGAGGGGACACCGCTGCGGGCCAACGTCGAGCTCTCCCTCCAGCAGTTCGAGCCCGACGACAACTGGGGGGCCCAGAACCCGACGTCGGGTACGCCCAAGCCGCAGAAGACCCACCAGGTGCAAGTCGGCGACACGCTCGACCGCATCGCGGCGCGGTACTACGGCGACTCGACGCGCTGGCGCGACATCGCGTCGTTGAACGGCATCTCCGACCCCCTCGACCTCACGCCCGGGCACCTGCTCTCGATCCCCGAGCGTGGCACCTGATGCCACCCAACGCTCCACCAGCGCCGATCGACACCATACGGCTGTGGGCCAACGGCACGCGGCTGGCCCAGAACAAGGATCTCCGCCAGTTCTCGGTGAAACAGTCGATCAGCTCTGCCGCGCACGCCAACGTCCGCCTGCAGGCGGCCGACCAGGCGGCCCGGACGTTCAAGGTCGGCCAGACGCTGAAGGCGGCGGTGGTCGACCCGGCATCGGGCAGCGAGGTGACGCTGTTCGAGGGCGACATCGTGAGCGTCGCGCTCGACTGGCGGGCAGGGCGATCCGAGTTGATCGTCGACGCCTACGACAAGTCGTATCAACTCGCGCGCAACACCAAGGTCGCCACGTTCAACGATCTCTCACTCCGCGACATCGTCCAGCAGATCGCCCGCGAGTTCGGTCTCGAGGCCCAGATCACGAAGCACCTGAGCAACACCACCTACCCCCACGCGCAGCGCTCCGGTTCCGCCCACCGCCTCCTCACCGACGTGTGCCGGATGGCAGGCTGCGAATGGTGGGTCGAGGGGTCGAAGCTCATCGTCAAGCCGCGCTCCGAGTCGACCGGCGCGGCGATCGAGCTCAGCGGGCTCGACACGCTCCGCCGGTTCTCCGCACGCTTCAGCTCGATGGACCAGGCCGCCGACGTGACGGTCCGCGGTTGGAACTCCAAGACCAAGCAACCCGTGATCGGCACGGTCTCCGACGACGACATCTCGAAGCTGCCGCGCGCGTCGATCGTGACGGAGGCCGCGAAGAGCGGACACGAGGCGATGTCCTGGCCGCGACAGGTCGCCATCACCGAAGACGTCGAGGGCATGGCGACCAGTGTCGCCGCCCGCATGGCGGCGTCGGTGCTCACCGCGCGCGGCGAGGCAGTGGTCACGCCGAAGGTCCGGCCGGGCACGATCGTCGAGATCACCAACACGATCTCGGACTGGAACGGCCAGTACTACATCACCGAAGCCGAGCACCTCGTCGGCTCCGACCAGCCGTTCATCACGAGGTTCGTGGCCGGATCGGCCGAGGACGAGTCGCTGCCCGGCATGCTCGGCCACGGCGAGAGAGCCAGCGGCTCACGGTTCGCCGACGGGCTGACCGTGGGGATCGTCACGAACGTCTCCGACGCCGACGGCATGAACCGTGTGAAGGTGAAGTTCCCGTACCTGTCCGACGACATCGAGTCGGCATGGGCCCGCCTGGTCCTGCCCGGCGCTGGTAAATCCCGCGGGCTGCTCATCATGCCCGAGATCGACGACGAGGTGCTCGTCGGCTTCGAGCACGGCGACGTGCGCCGTCCGTATGTGCTCGGCGGACTGTGGAACGGGAAGGACGCTCCGCCGATGCCCACGAGCGACGCCAAGCTGGTCAACAACGGCAACGTCGTCACCAAGTCGTTCACCAGCCGCAAGGGCCATGTGGTGTCGATCGTCGACGGCAACGCGGACTCCGACGATCTGATCGTGGTGGCGCTCGAGGGCAAGCGCGCCACGCTGTCGCTGGCCCACGACGCAGTCGCGCTGTACCACGGCCAGGACGTCGATCTGTCGATCACCACGGACACCGCGTCGATCAAGCTGCGCAAGGGTGGCGACATCAACATCAAGGGCAAGAACATCACGATCGAGGCCCAGCAGGACATCAAGCTGAGCGGCGCCAACCTGAAGGTCGCCGCGCAGAGCGGCGTCGAAGCCACCGCGAACGCGCAGGTCAAGCTGTCGGGCAACGGAGGCGTGCAGGTGAATTCGTCGGGCATCGTGGAGATCGCCGGCACGATGGTGAAGGTCAACTGATGTCCGATCCCGCCGACTTCATCGGTCGCGGCGTCTCGTTCCCGTTGCGCGTCGACCAGTCCGGCGCCATCGCGATGTCGAGCGGGCCGAACGACATCGACTCGTCGATCCGGATGATCCTCACCACCGCGCCGGGTGAGCGGGTGATGCGCCCGTTGTTCGGCTGCCGGATCTGGGAGCTGCTGTTCGAGCCGATCAACGCCAACACGATGGGGCTGATGGGCGAGGCGGTGCGCGAGGCGATCTCGCGCTGGGAGCCCCGGGTGACGCTCGACAACGTCGAGATCAGGCCCGACCCGGGCAGCGTGGGCGCCGTGTTCATCGAGCTCGACTACCGGATCCGCACGACGAACGACCGGCGCAACCTCGTCTACCCGTTCTATGTCATCCCCCGAGAGGACGAGTCATGACGTTGCCCGTCACCAACCTCGACGATCGTCGCTTCCAGGACATCGTCGACGAGGCCAAGCGGATGATCCCGCAGCTGTGCCCGGAGTGGACGAACCACAACCTGAGCGACCCCGGCGTCGCGCTCATCGAACTGTTCGCCTGGATGACCGAGTCGATGCTGTTCCGGCTCAACCAGGTGCCCGACGTGTTCTACACGCGGATGCTGAACCTGCTCGGCTTCGAGCAGTTCCCTGCGTCCGCGGCCCGCGCCCCGGTCACGTTCTGGTGCACGGCCGGCGATCAGCGCGTGGTCGGGGTGCCGAAGGGAACCCAGGTGTCGACGGTCGGCAACGTCGGCGAGACCAGGGTGTTCACGACGCTCGACGACGCGGCGATCGTCGCCCCGCAGCTCGTCGGCGCGATGACCTCCGACGCGTTCGGCGCCTACACCGACGTCTGGGAGGACCTGTCACTCGAGATCGCCTCGGTCCCGATCTTCCCGCGCGAGCCGATGCGCCCGGACGACTGCTTCCACCTCGGCTTCGAGCAGTCGCTCGCCGGCCACGTGATCCGCCTCGACGTCCGAGCGACCGTCGAGGGCATCGGCGTCGTGCCCCACCGGCCGCCGCTGGTGTGGGAGGTGTGGCAGGGCGAGGGCTGGGTGCCCGTCGAGATCCCCGACCTCGACGGTGACGGCCAGATCGCCGACACGACCGGTGGCCTGAACCGCGACGGCCAGATCGTGATGGTGATCCCGTCGCAGCACGAACCGCTCACGCTCGGCGCCGTGCGCGCGTTCTGGATCAGGGCGAGGTTGCTCCCGGCGGGCCCGAACCGTCCGGCCTACCGGACGAGCCCGCGGTTGTCGCAGGTCCGAGCGACCGCACTCGGAGGCACCGTCATCGCCGAGCACAGCGAGCTGATCGGCACCGAGCTTCTCGGGCGGAGCACCGGCAAGCCGGACCAGACGTTCCACAGCGCCCGCTTCCCGGTGCTGCCCCGCGGGCCGCAAGAGACGCTCGAGGTGATCGACGGCGACGACGTGCAGGTGTGGACCGAGGTCACGACGTTCATCGACTCCGGACGCGACGATCGCCACTTCGTGTGGGGGTCGGCCACCGGTGAGATCCGCTTCGGCCCGCTGATCCGCTCACCCGATGGCACCATGCGCCAGCACGGCGCCATCCCCCCGGAGGGCGCCCAGCTCCGGCTCACGACCTACCGCACCGGCGGCGGCGCGGCCGGCAACGTCGGCGCTGGAACGATCACCGGTCTGCGATCGTCGATCGCCTACGTCAGCGGCTGCCGCAACCTGGCACCGGCGACCGGAGGGGTCGACGCCGAGACGGTCGAGAACGCCAAACGGCGCGGGCCGCTCACGCTGCGCGCCGGGAACCGTGCCGTCACCGTGTCGGACTTCGAACGGCTCACCACCGAGGCCGACAGCCGGGTCGGACGGGTCCGTTGCCTGCCGCCGGTCGAACCCGGTGGGCCGGTCCGCCTGCTCGTCGTGCCGGCGATCCAGGAGCCGGCCGAAACGCTGCAGCTCGACCACTTCGCCCTGCCCGACGACATGATCGTGCGCATCGGTGAGCACCTCGACGACCGCCGGATCCTCGGGAGCCGGATCGAGATCGGCACGCCGTACTTCCAAGGTGTCACGGTCGCCGCGTTGATCCATCCGCGGCCCGGTCGGCCGCCGTCGCTCGTGCAGGACCGTGCCCGCCAGGCGCTGTATGAGTACATCAATCCGCTCAAGGGCGGCCCCGAAGGCACGGGATGGGCGTTCGACGCCGACCTCAACTCGGCGCTCGTGTTCCAGTTGCTCGAAGCGGTGGAAGGCGTCGAGCGGGTCGACGAGGTGCTGTTCTTCGAGTACGACCTGCGCAATCATGAGCGCATGGGATTCGGCAAGGAGCTGGTGAAGCTGTCCGACGATTCGTTGTTCCTGTCCGCCAACCATCAGGTGATCGTCCGATGAGACGCGACGACTGGCTCACGCACCAGCTGCCGGTCGGCATGGCAGAGGACGACTTCTTGTTCCGCTTCCTGTCGATCTTCCAGCGCGTGTCCGACACGGTCATGCATCAGATCGACACCCTCCCCCACATGGCCGACGCCACCGTCGCTCCACCGGAGATGGTGCGCGAGATGGCGCGCTGGATCGGTATCGACTGGGTCGACTCGTCGCTCGACGATCGGCTGCAGCGCGAGATCGTGCTCGAGTACGCGCAGATCATCAGCTGGCGCGGCACCAAGCGCGGTCTGCGCCGGTTGCTCCGGCTGTTGAGCGGCGGCGCCGAGGTCGAGGTGACCGACTCCGGCGGGGTGTTCCCCGAGGGCGAGGCGCCCGCCGCGACGCCACACGTCCGCCTGGATATGGCGTCGGCCGGTTGGAACAGCGTCGACGACCTGATCCGCATCATCCGCCACGAGCTCCCGGCGAACGCATCGTTCGATCTGTTCATCGCCGGCGAGCCCGTCTGGCCGCCACGGTCCCTGAGGATCACCAGGCACGGCGCGCCCGCGGACGCGTCCGCCGCTCCTCCTGCCGGCGCTCCCCGCGTCGCCGGCGACGACCCCGGGATGCCGCACGATGCCTGAGATCGTCTGTCCCGAATGCGGCACCCGCAGCGAGCTGCCGGCCATCCGCCGGGCCGCCGAGGAGTTCTGCTCACACTGCGACTACCCGCTGTTCTGGGTGTCGGCCGCCGCCGGGGCCACCACCCGGCCCGGCGCCAACAGCGACGCCACGTTGCGCCGCCTGCCCGGTGCCGGCGGCCGCCAGCGTGTCGGCAGCAAGGTGTGCCCGGCCTGTGGCGAGCTGAACCCGATCACCGAGACCAATTGCCTGCGCTGCCAGGCCGACCTCGACCCCAAGCCCCCGGAACCCCCGCCCCCGCCGCCGAAGCCCGTGGTCGTCGCGCCGAAGCCCGCTCCACCACCGCCCCCTCCCCCGCCACCGGCGCCGATGCCCTGGTGGCGCTACGCCCTCGCCGCCCTGATCGCCGTGGGATCAGCGGTCGTCATCGCCATCAATCTCTGGGGCTGACCTCGCCGGCCAGCGGTCCGGTATGTCGGGCGCCGCCCAGTCGCCCAGTCGACCAGTCGCCCCGTCGCCCCGTCGCGCCGTGGTTTGTGGCAGCCGATCGGCCGACCCGTGGTGAACGTGGCTGCCACAGAACTGTCGAGCGAGCAGTCCGTTCCCTCGTTCCGGCTCGACAGCCACCTACCTCCAGTTGCCTCACGAAGCTACCCGCCGGTGAACTTGTCATCGGTCGGCCTCGCCGCTGTTTCGCGATCCTGAATCGACACACCGGGTAGCTCGTGGCGGTCAGCCCCAGAAAGCGCAGATCGGTACGGCGAAGATGTCGTCGTCGAGGACGATGACATCGGGGCCTGTGTGGAGGACGACGCCCGCGACGAATCGGCTCGCGTGCTCGGCGCGGAGCCATCGGAGATGTCGTGCGTCGTTCGACGTCGGCGCGGCAGTCGCCTTGATCTCGATCCCGACCAGCTTCCCGCCCGGGAGTTCGACCACGACGTCGACCGCCTCTCGCCCGGCCTTTGTGCGGGCGTGATACAGCCGTGTTCGTTGGGAGAGCGCGACCTCCGGTCGGAGCTGTGCGACGACGAAGGTATCGATCGCCCGGCCCAGGAGATCGCCGCTGGCGAGAACCGTGTCGGCGGTGACATCGAGCGATGCAGCCATGAGCGAGGCATCGACGACGTAGCGCTTGGGGAGCTTCACGAGACGGCCGAGGTGGTTCGCGGCCCAGGCTGGGACGCGCTCGGCGACGAACAGTGCA
>CAZYWK010000008.1:0-3458 GCA_964651825.1 uncultured Ilumatobacteraceae bacterium
CGTCCCCGAACGCACGAGGTGGCGATCGACGCGAGTAGAACAGGCGGCATGAACGCTGAACTGACGGTCGATTCGGTGCGGGCGGATCTGCTGGCCGAGCAGGCTGATCTCGATGCGATCGTCGCGGCGCTGACCGACGAGGAGTGGGCGCTCGCCACGCCGAGTCCGGGCTGGACGGTCGCCGACCAGATCGGGCACCTCACGTACTTCGACGGCACAGCGGCGACGGCGATCACCGATCCGGAAGCGTTCACGGCGTCGGTCGCCGAGCTGCTCGCCGGGATGGCCGGAGCGGCATCGTCCGGAGCCGACCCGACGCTCGATGCCGCGCGAGCGATGGCCCCATCCGAACTGCTCGAGGCGTGGCGGAACAATCGGTTGGAGCTCGCGGAGGTGTCGTCGACGCTCGCCGACACCGACCGGGTCGTCTGGTATGGACCCTCGATGGGCGCGAAGTCGTTCCTGACGGCCCGGTTGATGGAGACCTGGGCCCATGGCCAGGACGTCGTCGACACGGTGGGCGCGACCCGGCTTCCGACCGACCGGCTGCGCCACATCGCCCAGCTCGGGGTGATCACCCGCGGGTGGAGCTACGTGAACCGCGGGCTGGAGGCGCCCGATGTGCCGGTGCGGGTCGAGTTGACCGCACCGTCCGGTGGCGTGTGGACGTACGGTCCCGACGACGCGGCCGAGTCGGTCATCGGGCCAGCGGAAGAGTTCTGCCTCGTCGTCACCCAACGACGTCACCTCGACGACACCGACCTTCATGTCGACGGCGACGCCGCCCGCGACTGGATGCTCAAGGCCCAAGCCTTCGCCGGCGCCCCGACCGACAAGGCCCCCGGCCCACCTGCAACGTTCGGTGCCTGACCCCGAGCGTTGCAGGTTTACAGTCCGGGCATGGGCAGCGAGGAGATCCGGCCGTTCGCGATCGACGTCGACGACGAAGTGCTCGACGACCTCCGCCGCCGGCTGCGCTCCACGCGATGGCCCGAACGCGAGCTGGTCGACGACTGGACGCAGGGCATCCCGCTCGCCTACGTGCAGGACGTGTGCGAGTACTGGGCCAGTGGCTACGACTGGCGAGCCCGCGAGGCCGCACTCAACCGGTTCGACCAGTTCGTCACGGAGATCGACGGGCTCGACGTCCATTTCCTCCACGTGCGCTCGCGACACCCCGATGCCGTTCCGCTGCTGATCACCCACGGCTGGCCGGGCTCGATCGTCGAGTTCCACAAGATCGTCGAACCCCTCACCGACCCGACCGCGCACGGCGGTGACGCCACGGACGCCTTCCACGTCGTCGCTCCCTCGCTCCCCGGCTTCGGGTTCTCGGCCAAGCCCACCACCACGGGCTTTGGCGTGGCGAAGATCGCCGAGATGTGGGCCACGCTGATGCAGCGCCTGGGCTACGACCGCTACCTCGCACAGGGTGGCGATTGGGGCTCGGCCGTGACCGCCGCGATCGGCGCCACCGACACCGAGCACTGCGCGGCGGTCCACGTCACCCTCGCCATGGGCGCCCGCCCACAGCTCGGCGACGACCCGACCCCCGAGGAGCAGCGGGCGATCGCCGGCGCCATGTACTACCAGGAGTGGGACAGCGGCTACTCGAAGCAGCAGGGCACGAGGCCGCAGACCGTGGGGTACGGCCTGGTCGACTCCCCCGCCGCGCAGGCCGCGTGGATCCTGGAGAAGTTCTGGGCGTGGACCGATTGCGACGGCCATCCCGAGAACGTGCTCACCCGCGACGAGCTGCTCGACAACGTGATGCTCTACTGGATCAACGGCAACGGCGCGTCGTCGGCGCGGATCTACTGGGAGAGCTTCGGCAAGGGACCGCGCTTCACCGTGAACATCCCGGCGGGGTTCGCGGTGTACCCGAAGGAGATCATCCCTCCGGTGCGGGCATGGGTCGAGGAGGGCTTCACCGACATCCGCCACTGGGCCGAGCAGCCCAAGGGGGGTCACTTCGCCGCGTTCGAGGTGCCCGACCTGTTCGTCGACGACGTGCGCACATTCGCCCGCCAGTTCCGTTGACGCTCGGCGATCGTCGGCATCCGCAGGCGGTAACTTGACCGCCGGGTCAAGCCCGTCCGCCAGATCACCGCGCCACCTTCGATCGCCCACGATGAACACCGTCTCCGAAATCCTCGTTCCGCCCGACCACGGCCACGAACCCGGCACCGCCCGGGCCGCCCTCTCCTATCGCAGCTTCCGGATCATCTTCGCCGGCCTCGCACTGTCGAACATCGGCACGTGGATGCAGAACTTCACGCTGCCGGCCTACATCGACGACCGCACCGGCCGCCCGGCCCTCGTCGGCTTGATGGTGTTCATGCAACTCGGCCCGTTGCTCGTGCTGTCGATCCCCGCCGGCGTCCTCGCCGACCGCGTGTCGAAGCAGAAGTTGCAGGTCACGATGCAGGCCATCTCGGCGCTGTTCACGCTCCTCGTCGCGTTCTTCGTCGCGACCGAGGCGGCCCTCTGGACGTTGTTCGCCGCGCAGCTCGGGATCGGCATCGCCAACGCCCTCAACGCTCCCGCGTTCCAGTCGTCGATGCCACTGCTCGTCCACCGCCAGGACCTCCCGGGTGCCATCGCGCTCAACTCGGCGATGATGAACGGCACGCGCGTCGTCGGCCCCGTACTGGCCGCGCTCCTCGCGGCCTCGGGCATGTCGGTCGCTTCCATCTTCGTCGTCAACTCCGCCACCTACCTGTTCTTCATCGCCGCGCTGCTCTACGTGCGCATGCCCGACGTGCGGAGCGATCACGGTGAGCGGGGGTGGCGGTCACTGCTGATCGGCATCCACACCGTGCGCGAGCGCGCCGTGCTCGGCCGGCTGCTCCTCGGCATGTTCCTCTTCTCGCTGTTCAGCCTCGTGTTCATCGGCTTGTTCCCGTCGGTGGCCCGCCTCGCGTTCGACATCGAGTCGGGCGGCAACACCTACCGCTGGCTCTACGCGGTGTGGGGCACGGGCGCGTTCTGCGGCGCCATGTCGGTCGGCACGATCTTCGCCCTCGTCGATCGCAAGCTGCTGATCGTGCGCGGCTTCGTCGGCTTCGCCATCTCCCTCGGCGTCTTCTCCCAGATCCGCCATCCCGCACCGGCCTTCGCGGTCGGCTTCGTACTCGGTTTCACCTACTTCATGACCGCCACCGCGATCACCACGACGCTGCAGCTCAACATGAAGAACACGGAGCGGGCCACCGTGATGCCGTTGTGGTTCATGGTGTTCGGCGGCACGGTGCCGATCGGCAACCTGATCTTCGGTGTGGTGATCGAATGGGTGGGCGTGCGCGCCGTGCTCGGTTTCGGTGCAGCGTTCGCTCTCTTCCTCGCGTGGTGGCTCGACCTACGCCGCCTGCCCCGTTCCGCGTTCCTCCCCGAGGAGGACGGCGGCGAACCGCTCACGCCCGCCGTCGAGACCTCGCCGGGCTAGGTGATTCCAACGG
>CAZYWK010000008.1:3558-67480 GCA_964651825.1 uncultured Ilumatobacteraceae bacterium
GAGGGCTACGTCAACGCCGCCGAGAGCACCAACTCGAAAGCACTCGCGTACGTGGTGGGGTTGCTGGCGGAGGACGAGCGGCGGCACCACCGGCAGTTCACGGACCTTGCCAGGTCGCTGAAGGTGGAAGCCGAGCTCAGCGGCGCGGAGCCCGTCATCCCTCGGCTCGATTTCGATCGTGCCGATCGCGAGACCGTCCTCGGGCTCACCCGTGAACTGATCGCCAACGAGAAGAAGGACGCCGCCGAGCTGAAGCGGCTGCGCAAGGAGCTCGGCGACGTCGAGCACACGACGCTGTGGGCACTCGTCGTCGAGACGATGCAGGCCGACACGGCCAAGCACCTCTCCATATTGCGCTTCGTCGAAAAGCACCTGATAGCACGGCGCTGAGCGTCGGCGTCGAGCCCGTGCTGCGGGCTGGCTCGCGTGGAGCCGGGGGTCACTTCGCGGCGCGCAACTGGTCTGCGAGACGATCGAGCCCGGCCGCCCGGCTGGCCTTGACGAGCACGACGTCGCCGGGCCCGAGCCGGCCGAGCCGGTCGATCGGGTCGGCCGCCGCCTCGACGCCGTAACGGTCGGTTCCGACGGCGATGACCTCGATGCCCGCCGCGGCGGCGCGCGCGGCGATCTCGCGGTGGGCCGACTCCGGATCGTCGAGCTCGGCCATCAGCCCGAGCAGGGCCAGGCGACGGGTGGCCCGCATCGCCGCCAGGGCGTCGATCGCCGCAGCCATCGAGGTCGGGTTCGCGTTGTAGGCGTCGTTGATCAGGGTTGCGCCCGAGGCCAGCACCGTCACCTCCATCCGCATCGCCGACACCGTGGTGGCGGCCACACCGGCCACCGCGGCGTCGAGCGGCACGCCGAGCGCACCCGCGGTCGCGATCGCGGCTGCGGCGTTCATCGCCATGTGCGCGCCGCTCATCGCGAGTTCGACCCGCTGCGACCCCCACGGTGTGGCGATCGTGAAGCGCGGCCGAGCCATCTGTTCGAGTTCCAGCTCGACGATCCGCACGTCGGCCGTCGGCGAACGCCCGTAGGTGAGCACCGCCGCGCCGGTGTGCGCCACCATCGCCGCAACTCTCTCGTCGTCGGCGTTGAGGATCGCCGTCCCCGAGCGAGGCAGGGCCTGCACGAGCTCGCGCTTGGCCCGCGCCACCCCGTCGATCCCGCCGACCCGCTCGGTGTGCGAGTGCCCGACCGTCGTGACGACACCGAGGTCCGGCCGGGCGACCTCGCAGAGCCGGCTGATCTCGCCGAACCCGCGCATCCCCATCTCCAGCACCAGCAGTTCGGTGTCGTTCGGAGCGTCGAGGATCGTCACCGGCAGGCCCTGCTCGTTGTTGAAGCTGCGCACGTTGGCGGCGGTGCGCAGGGTGTTCCTGCAGGCGGCGGCGACGAAGTCCTTGGTCGACGTCTTGCCGACGCTGCCGGTGACGCCGACGACCTTCGCGGCCGAACGAGCGCGGGCCCACTGCGCGAGCGCCATCAGGCCGGTCGACGTGTCGGCGACCTCGATGGCGGTGCCGTCGCGACGGGAGTCGTCGGGCTCGCTGGTGAGATGGACGGGAGCACCGGCGGCACGAGCCGCGGCGATGAACTCGTGACCGTTGCGCTCGGCGACGATCGGGACGAACAGTTGCCCCGGCCGGACCGACCGCGAATCGAACGACGCACCGTCGAACTCCACGTCCGGACCGATCAGGCGTCCGCCCACCGCCACAGCGGCCTCCGATGCCAGCATCCTCACGAGCACGAACGGTACCGTTCGCCCGATGGACACCACCGGGACCGCCCGCACCGGCCGTCGATGAGCGACGACCGCACTCACCTCGTGGTGATCTTCGGCGGCCAGTCCGCCGAACACGACGTCTCCTGCACCACCGCCGCCCACGTCCTACGTGCGGCCGATCCGGCCAAGTACCGCATCACCGCGGTCGGAATCTCGACCGACGGCCAGTGGGCACTCGCCGAGGGCGCGATGGACGCGTTGCGCTCCGGACCGGATGCGCTCCCCGGCCGGCTCGATCCCACCGGCGCAACCGTGTCACCGACACCGATGCTGGCTGGCGCCACGAGTGGCGGCGGGCAGACCGTCGTGCTGCCGCTCCTCCACGGCCCCCTCGGCGAGGACGGCACCGTGCAAGGGATGCTCGAACTCGCCGGCGTGCCGTACGTCGGCAGCGGCGTGCTCGGATCCGCAGTCGCGATGGACAAACCGATGGCCAAGCAGGTGGCGGCCGCCGCCGGTATCCCGCAGGCCGGATTCCGGACGTTCGGCGAGCACGAGATCACGCCAGGGCTGCTTGCGGAGCTCGTCACCGAGCTCGGTCTTCCCGCCTTCGTCAAGCCGGCGAACATGGGCTCGTCGGTCGGCGTGTCGAAGGCGCACACCGTCGAGGAGCTGCGCGATGCGATCGACGTCGCTCTCGGCTACGACGAGATGGTCGTCGTGGAAGAGGCCATCGTCGGGCGCGAGATCGAGGTCGCCGTGTTGGGCAACCTCGACCCGGAGGCGTCGGTGCCGGGCGAGATCGTGCCGGGCGAGGAGTTCTACAGCTACGAGGACAAGTACGTCACCGACGGCGCGCAGCTCCTGATCCCTGCACCACTCGGCGCCGACGCGACCGCGGAGGTGCGGTCGCTCGCCCTACGGGCGTTCCGGGCCTTACGGTGCGAGGGTCTCGCCAGGGTCGACTTCTTCTACGAGATGGGAGAGACCGGCACGGGCCGCGGGTTCCTGCTGAACGAGGTCAACACGATGCCCGGCTTCACCCCGATCTCGATGTACCCGAAGCTGTGGATCCACTCCGGGGTGCCGTACTCCGAACTGATCGACCGCCTCGTCGCCCTCGCCATCGAACGTCACGCCCGCCGCCGCCGCAACACGGTTCACTGAGAGGGCGGCGCGGAGGAAGGCGCGGAGCTCGTCGCGGAGCTGGCGGAGGCCTACCGCGTCGGCAGTCCAGCCGACAGCGCGCAGCGCCTCGGGCTCGGTGGCGATGCCGGTGACGGTCGCATAGGCGAGCGCGGCGACGAGGCGCGGGTCGCCGCGACGGAGCCGTCCACGTTCCATTTCGTCGCCGAGGTACCCCACGGCACGTTCGATCAGCGGATCGATCCTCGTGCGCAGACGGTCGGCGTGGACCGAACTCAGCCGGTTCAGTTCACGGACGAGGCCGAGGAGCGCCGGGCGACGGACCGCCGGCCGGAAGACCGCCCGCACGACGGCGTCGATTCGCTCGAGCGGGTCGTCACTCGCCGCCCGCACAGCGGCGTCGATCACCACGATGAGCTGCGCCGAGACCGATTCGAGCACGCCGTCGACGAGGTCGTCCTTCGACTCGAACCAGTAGAGGACGGTCTGCTTGCGCACCCCGACCTGGCGGGCGATCTCGTCGAGTGAGACGGCGTCGACGCCCCGCGCCCCGAACAGATCGATGGCGACGTCGACGATGCGCTCCCGGGTTCCCGTCGCTCGCATCGTCGCTGCACTCCTCTGCTCTTCGCCGAACCCGGTTCGTCGGGGACGGGGCCGGACGAACGAGGTTCGACCCGGCTGAAGTCTCTCTACCAATTGGTAGACAACTCTGGTAGAACTGTCAACCGTGATCGCCGAGTCGCTCGCCGGGAAGAGGATCGCGATCACCGGCGCGACCGGGTTCGTCGGCACCGCGCTCGTCGAGCGGCTGCTGCGCAGCGTGCCCGACTGCGAGCTCGTGCTGCTCGTCCGCGACGGCAAGCGGACCTCCGCCGCCGAGCGAACCCGCAGGGAGATCTTCAAGAACGACGCGTTCGATCGCCTGCGCGCCGAGCACGGCAAGGACTTCGACACGGCAGTCGCCGGTCGGGTCACGACCGTTGCCGGCGACGTCACGCGCGACGGGCTCGGGCTGAACGACGACGACCGCGCCACGTTCGCCGCGTGCGACATCGTGATCCACTCGGCCGCGGCGGTGTCGTTCGACTCGCCGCTCGACTCGGCGGTGGAGATCAACCTGCTCGGGCCGTCGCGCATCGCCGATCTGTGCAACGGGCTCGGGATCACGCCGCACCTCGTCGCGGTCTCGACGTGTTACGTCGCCGGTAACCGGCGCGGCAACGCGCCGGAGATCCTGGTCAGCGACGGACCGTTCGACATCGGCATCGACTGGCGCCGCGAGGTGGCGGCGAGCCGGCGGCTGCGCTCGGACTGCGACGCCGCCAGCCGCGAGCCGGCCCGTCTCGTCGAGTTCCGCGCGGCCGCACGTGCCGAGCTGGGCGCGGCCGGTGCACCCGCCCTCGCCACCAAGACCGAGCAACTCCGCGAGCGATGGGTCAAGGACCAGCTCGTCGAGGCCGGCCGGGCCCGTGCCGCGAGCGTCGGCTGGCCCGACGCGTACGCGTTCACCAAGGCCCTCGGCGAGCAGGCGCTCACCGACGTGAAGGGTGCCGTGCCCGTGTCGATCGTGCGACCCTCGATCATCGAATCGGCGCTCGCCGAGCCGAAGCCGGGCTGGATCCGCGGCTTCCGCATGGCCGAGCCGGTCATCATCTCCTACGCCCGCGGACTGCTCAGCGCGTTCCCCGGCGCCCCGGAGGGCACCGTCGACGTCATCCCGGTCGACCTCGTGGTCGCCGCGATCATCGCGGTCGCCGCCCTCGGGCCCGACGAGGCACCACCGATCACGCAGGTCGCGTCAGGCGGCATCAACCCGCTCAAGTACCGCACGCTCGTCGACAACGCCAGCGGCTGGTTCCGCGAGCACCCGGTGTACGACGCCAAGGGCCAGCCGATCATCGCGCCGGAATGGCAGTTCATCGGGCGTGGGCGCGTCCAGGGCCAACTCACGCGCGCGAAGACGATGCTCGCCCGCGGCGAGAAGGTGCTGCACCACCTGCCGCTCCGCGGGCGGCAAGCCGAGTGGGCCGCGCAGATCGAGATGAAGCGCCTCGAGGTCGAGCGGGCACTGACCTACGTCGAGCTGTACGGGCTGTACACCGAGTGCGAGGCGATCTACCAGGTCGACAACCTGATGGCGATCTGGGACGGCATGGACGACGACGATCGCGCCGCGTTCAACATCGACCCCCGCTCCGTCGACTGGCCGACCTACATCACCGAGATCCATCTGCCGTCGATCATCCAGCACGCCCGGGTGAAGACGACGCCCGGCCCGGCCGGTGGCACCGACCGCATGGTGCGCATGCGCAAGCAGGTGCTCGACCCGAAGCGCCAGGTGGTCGCGTTCGACCTCGAGAACACGTTGATCGCGTCGAACGTCGTGGAGAGCTACTCGTGGCTCGCCACCCGGCGGCTCGACACGCCAGAACGGGTCCGGTACGCGGTGCGCACGATGCTGGAGGCCCCCGGCCTGTTGAAGCTTGATCGGGCCGACCGCACCGACTTCCTGCGCCACTTCTACCGGCGCTACGAGGACGCTCCGGTCGAGCAGATCGAAGAGGACGCCCGCGAGCTGTTCACGCAGCTGATCATCACGAAGTCGTTCCCGGCCGGCATGCGGCGCGTGCGCGAGCACCGCGCCCTCGGGCACCGGACGATCCTGATCACCGGCGCCCTGAACTTCGCCGTGGAAGGCCTTCGCCCGCTGTTCGACGAGATCGTGGCGGCCGAGATGTCGATCCGCCCCGACGGCACGTACTCCGGCGAGATGATCACCGTCCCGCCGACGGGCGAGGCACGGGCCCAGATCCTGTCCGACTACTGCGACGCCGAGGGCTTCGACCTCGACGAGTGCGTCGCCTACGCCGACTCGTCGTCGGACCTGCCGCTGTTCGAGGCGGTCGGTTTCCCGGTGGCGGTCAACCCGGAGACCCGGCTCGCAGCGATCGCCCGCAAGCGGGGCTGGCTGGTCGAGAACTGGTCGAAGTCGCCCGGCGGCCCTCGCCCGCGGCTGCCGATCGGCCCCCTGCTGTCGGAACGCCAGCGCCGGGAGCGGTTCGACACGTCGACCGCCGCGGCGTCAGGCATCGGAGCGCGGTCGTGAAGGCCCTCCAGGTCAGCAGGTCCGTGCCCCGGCTCGGTCTGGCGCGGATCGCGTCCGCGGTGTCGCCGATCACGGCGACCAAGCTCGGCCCGCTCGACTTCGTCGCGGTCGACGAGCCTGAGCTGCCCGGCCCCGGCTGGCAGCGGGTACACACGCGCCTCGCCGGTATCTGCGGCTCGGACCTCTCGCTGGTCGAGGGCCACGCCTCGCTGTACTTCGACGACTGGGTGTCGTTCCCGTTCGTCCCCGGCCACGAGGTGGTCGGCGAGCTCGACGACGGCACGCGCGTCATCCTCGAACCGGTGCTCGGCCACGAGGCCCGCGGGTTCGCTCCCCCGTTCGACGGTGCCGCTCCGGGCGACGGCGACGACTACGCCCACCTCGCCACCGGTCCGCTGGAGCCGGGCATCCAGACCGGGTTCTGCTGCTCCACCGGTGGCGGCTGGGCGCCCACGTTCGTCGCCCACGAGACGCAGCTCCACCCGATCCCCGACGACATGCCCGACGAGCGGGCGGTGCTCGTCGAGCCGCTCGCCGGCGGCATCCACGCCGCGCTGCTCGCCGCGCCGACCGTCGCTGCGCGCCAGGACACGTCGTCGCCGGCCATCGTCGCGGTGCTCGGCGCCGGCACGATGGGGCTCGCCGCGATCGCCGGGCTACGCCGGTACGTGCCCGACGTGCGGATCGTCGTCGGCGCCCGCTACCCGCACCAGAAGGCGTTCGCCACCGCCCTCGGCGCCGACGTGGTCGTCACGCCCTCCGAACTCCCACGGGCGGTCCGGCGAGCCGCGGGTTGCCACGTGGTCGGCGAGTACCTCAGCTCAGGCGCCCACGTCACGATCGACGCGGTGGGCAACAGTGCCAGCGTCGCCGACTGCCTGCGCATCACCCGTCCCCGCGGGCGCGTGGTGATGCTCGGCATGCCCGCCGAGGTGACGGTCGACCTGACCGGTCTGTGGCACCGCGAGACCGAGCTGAAGGGCGCCTACACCTACGGCACCGAGACACTCGCCGACGGCCGCACGTGCCGCACGTTCGACCTCGCCATCGAGACCGCCAATGCGCTGGAAGCCGAACGCCTGCTGTCAGCCACCTACCCGCTCGTCGACCACGTCGACGCCATCGCCCACGCCGCCACCGCCGGCCGCCGCGGCGCCGTGAAAATTGCATTTGATGTGAGGAAGAAGAGCTGATGCCTCGTCCTGGGTTCGTACTCGACGTCGACCGGTCGACGCCGCCGACGCTGTTCTGGCACGGCGAGGGGTTCCGGCTGGAGAAGCTGCCAGCCGACCGGAGCCGGGTGATCTATGCGCCCGAGCCGCACGACGCGATCGACGACATCGACGGCGCGATCCGCCACTCGCTGCTGAACCCGATCGACATGGACCCGCTGCCGACGCTGCTGTTCCCCGGCATGAAGCTGACGATCGCGTTCGACGACGTCAGCCTGCCGCTGCCGAAGATGCAGCGGCCCGACGTCCGCCAGCGCGTGATGGAGCAGGTGCTCACGATGGCGGCCGAGGCCGGCGTCGACGACGTCCACATCATCTGCGCCCTCGCCCTTCACCGCCGGATGCACGAGTTCGAGCTGCGCCACGCGCTCGGCGACCGGATCTACGACGCCTTCGAACCGCGTGGGATGTTGTACCAGCACGACGCCGAGGACCCCGACAACCTCGCCTTCCTCGGCACCACGCCCGAGGGCGAGGAGATCGAGATCAACAAGCGGGCCGCCGAGTCCGACCTGCTGGTGTACGTCAACATCAACCTTGTCGCCATGGACGGGGGCTGGAAGTCGACCGCCACCGGCCTCGCGTCGTACCGCTCGCTGCGCCACCACCACAACCCGCAGACCATGGAGGCCTCGCACTCCTTCATGGACCAGCACCGCTCCGAGCTGCACAAGAGCAACTGGCGGATGGGCAAGGTGATGCGCGACCACGGGCCGAAGATCTTCCAGATCGAGACCACGCTCAACACCGACACGTTCCCGAAGCCGTTCGGGTTCCTGTCCAAGCGGGAATGGGAGTGGAACGCCCGCGACCGGGCGAGCTACCTCGCCACGGCCAAGTCGCTCGCCGCCGCACCACCACGGCTGACCCGCAAGATCTTCCACGGCATGGAAGCGCCGCACCAGATGACGAGCATCCAGTGCGGCGAGGTCGAGGCCGTCCACAAGGTGACGACCGAGAACGTGTACCGCCAGCAGCTCGTCGAGGTGGAGGGCCAGACCGACATCCTCACCATGGGCATCCCCTACATCTGCCCGTACAACGTCCACTCGATCATGAACCCGATCCTCGTGATGTGCACCGGGCTCGGCTACTTCTTCAACCTGTACCGCGGGAAGCCACTCGTGCGCGAGGGCGGCGTGATCATCCTCACGCACCCCACGCCGAACGAGTTCCATCCCGTTCACCACCCGAGCTACATCGACTTCTTCGAAGAGGTGCTGGCCGACACCACCGACCCGCACGTGATGTCGCAGAAGTGGGAGCAGCAGTACGCCGAGGACGACTGGTACCGCCACCTGTACCGCACGTCGAACGCCTACCACGGCGTGCACCCGTTCTACATGTGGTACTGGGGAGCGCACGGGATGAAGCACGCTGGCAAGGTGATCATCGTCGGCGGCGACGCAGCCACCGTCCGCAAGCTCGGCTTCACCCCGGCCTCGACGATGAACGACGCCCTCGAGATCGCCTCCGACACGGTCGGACGCCACCCGACGATCACCCACATCAAGACCCCGCCGCTGATGATCGCGGACGTCAAGTAGGACGGGCCGATGGCGAGCAAGACGAACCTGCGCCGGGCCCAGCGGGCCACCGCTGCGGTCGAGGAGGCCGTGGCCGCCGCGGCGCGTCCGCTGCGCAACTTCGGGTTCCCCTACCGCACACCGACGGTCCCCCGCGGCGTCGAGGTGCCGGCGGAGGTCAGCGGCCTCGGTGCGCACTACGACACCGAATGGGCCCGCCGCCCGCTGGCCAGCGCCGTGCGCACCGTGATCACCGAGGGGCCGATCCGCCTCGCCGCCCGCGTGGTGACCGACCCGCAAGTCCACGGCACCGACCGCCTGGCTGACCTCACGTCGCTCGACGATCCGCCGCCCGTGATCTTCGCCCCGAACCACCACAGCCACCTCGACACCGGCCTGATGATCCGCTCCGTGCCGACCGTGTGGCGGCGCAAGATGGTCGTCGCCGCGGCGGCCGACTACTTCTTCGACAAGCGCTGGAAGGCGACGATCTCGGCCCTCGCCCTCAACGCCATCCCGATCGACCGCGAGCTCACCGGCCGCAAGTCGTCCGACCTGATCCGCGAGCTCATCGACGACGGCTACAGCCTCGTCATCTACCCCGAGGGCGGCCGCTCCCCCGACGGCTGGGGCCAGTCGTTCAAGGGCGGCGCCGCCTACCTGTCGGCCCGCGCCGGAGTGCCGGTCGTGCCGGTGTTCATCGACGGCACGGGCGTGATCTTCGGCAAGGGCATGAAACGCCCCCGGCCCGGTCGCACGACGGTCGTGTTCGGCAGCCCGCTGCGCCCGGAGCCCGAGGAGAGCACCCGACGGTTCGGCGCCCGCATCGAGGCTGCCGTGACGGTGCTCGGCGACGAGGCCCTCACCGACTTCTGGACCGCCCGACGGCGCGCCGCCGACGGCACCAGCCCTCCGTTGTCGGGCCCCGAGTACCAGGGCTGGCGCCGCGAATGGGCGCTCGCCGAGCGCCGCAGCATCGGCCACGCCGGCCTCCGCCGCCGCCAGCAACGCCCCTGGCCGGATCTGGGCTGAATCGATTGGCTCGGCCTCACGCCGAGTCTCGTCGCAGCGATTGAGGTCGGCCGAGCGTCAGCTGTACTGGCAGGATGGTCGCCGGCGCTTCCCTCGGCTGGTCCGCGGAGGTCGGCCGGGTTGCTCGCCAGTATCCTCCGGGCGTGCATCTCTCGCGGACGGTCGGGTCCGAGCGAATTCCCATCCGGCGGTACGTGACCGAGTTCCTGGTCAGCGCGGTCAGCTTCTGGTTCATCGCCTGGATCCTGCCGGGCATCTCCATTCGTGACTGGGAGACGGCGTTCATCGCATCGGCGTTGGTCTCGGTGCTCAACGCCGTCCTCTGGCCGGTGATCGCCCGGTACTTCTCGCGCGCCTTGCTCTGGACGGCCGGTCTGCTCGGCCTGTTCCTCAACGGCGCGATGATCCTGGCCGTCGACGAGCTACTCGACGGCCTCGTCGTCGACGGCTGGTGGGTGGCCGTCGTCGCGTCCTTGTTCATCACTGCGGTCACCGTCATCCTCAGCAGCATCCTGTCCCTCGACGACGATGCCGTGTTCCAGCGCCAGACGATGCGCAGGATGGTGAACCGTCTCGAGCCCCCCACGCCGACCGACGTGCCCGGTGTGCTGTTCCTGCAGATCGACGGCTTGGCCGAACCCGTGCTGCGGCGGGCGATCGCCGAGGGCCGCGTCCCGACACTCGCCCACTGGGTCCGCAGCGGTACTCACCAGATCGTCGGCTGGGAGTGTGATCTCTCGTCGCAGACCGGTGCCAGCCAGGCCGGCATCCTGCACGGCAACAACCACAACATGCCCGCCTTCCGCTGGTACGACAAGGAGCTCGGCAAGGTGCTCACGTCGAACCGGCCCCGGGACGCAGCGGCGATCGAGCAGCGGCAGTCCGACGGCCACGGCCTGCTGGTCGACGGCGGCGTGTCGCGCTCCAACGTGTTCTCCGGCGACAGCCGCGACTCGATACTCACGTTCAGCACCGTCACCGACCGTTCCAAACACAGCAAGCACACCACCAACTACGTGCTCTCCGACCCGTACGCGGTGAGCCGCATCCTGGCGCTCACCGTGGCGGACATCTGGCGGGAGGTCGTCGATCGGCGCCGCACGCGCAAGCGCCACATCGAGCCCCGGCTGAAGCGCGGCGGGATCTACCCCCTGCTCCGGGCGGCGACCACGACCATCCTGCGCGACCTCACGCTCTACACGCTGATGAGCGACGTCTACCGCGGCGTGCCGGCCGCGTACGCCGACTTCGTGGGCTACGACGAGGTGGCCCACCACTCCGGCATCTTCGCCACCACGGCCATGGACACGCTCGGTCGTCTCGACCAACAGCTCAGCCGCCTGGAACACGCCATCGCCGAGGCACCACGGCCCTACCACGTGGTGGTGCTCTCCGATCACGGGCAGACCCAGGGCGCGACGTTCCTCCAGCGCTACGGCGTCACCCTGGAACAGGTCGTGTCGACGTTGATCGACGAACACGACGACGTCGAGGTGCCGCAGATGGTGTCGGAGGGCTGGGGCAACCTGAACGGCGCGCTGACCGAGATCGTCAACGACAAGACGAGTCGGGTCGGCAAGCTGCTCGGCTCGCTCGTGCGGAACCACACGGTCGGTGACGACGTCGTGCTCGGGCCCGGCTACGACGACGAGGTCAAGGCTCGTTCCGCCGGCACCCGCGAACCGGGCGACGTGGTCGTGCTGGCCTCCGGCAACCTCGGGTTGATCTCGTTCACGAAGATCGAGGGACGGGCCAGCGCGGAGACCCTGACCGCGAGATACCCGGGGCTGCTCGCCGGCCTCGCCCAGCACCCCGGGATCGGTTTCGTCCTCGTGCACTCCGACGAGCTCGGTCCGCTGGCCGTCGGTGGTGCCGGCATCCGCTACCTCGTGGACGATCGGGTGGAGGGTGAGGATCCCCTCGCCGACTTCGGCCCGAACTGTGCCGACCACCTCCGCCGGACGAGTTCGTTCGCCAACGCCCCCGACATCCTCGTCAACAGCTTCTACGACCCGCACGCCGACGAGGGAGCGGCGTTCGAGGAGCTGATCGGCTTCCACGGCGGCCTCGGCGGCGAGCAGAGCCAGCCGTTCCTGCTGTTTCCATCGACGTTCCCGGCGCCCGACGAGCCGATCGTCGGCGCGGCCGGAGTGCACCACCTCTTCAAGGGCTGGCTCGCCGGCATCGCCGACGGCGAGCTGCCACCGCCGTGGCAACCACCCGCGCCCGCCGCGCCAGTTGTGCTCCCCTCGATCGCGAGCTGACGATGGAGGTCACCTGGGTCGGTCACTCGACAGTGCTGATCGAGCACGACAGCTACCGCGCGATCACCGATCCGCTGCTGACACGTCGGGTGGCCCATCTGCGACGCCGGCGGACACTGCCCGGCGCCGACGTGGCCGACGTGGACCTCGCGCTGCTCTCCCACGTGCACCTCGATCATCTCCACCTCCCCTCGATCCGCAAGTTGCGACCAGCGACGGCCCTCGTCGTCCCCCGCAACGCCGCTCCCCTCCTGCGCAAGGCCGGTTTCGACGACGTCACCGAGGTCGTGGAGGGCGACGTGCTGGAGGCGGGTCCGCTGCGCATCGAGGTCGTCCACGCCGAGCACAAGGCCGGTCGCGGGCCGCACACCCGGTTGACCGCCTCGCCGGTGGGCTTCATCGTCGACACCGACCCGACCGGCGGGCATGACGGGACGCGCGTCTACTTCCCGGGTGACACCGACCTGTTCGACGACATGGTCACCTTCGACGACGTCGACCTCGCGCTGCTGCCGATCTGGGGGTGGGGCTCGACCCTCGGCACCGGACACCTCGACCCCGAGCGCGCCGCCCGGGCCTCGGCGCTGATGCGGCCCGGCCTCGTGGTGCCCATCCACTGGGGCACCTACGCCCCCGAGGACGGCCGGCGCGCTCTGCCGAAGTGGTTCACCAACGCCCCGGAGCTCTTCGCCGAGGCGATGGCCGAATCCGGCCAGTCCGATCGTCTCCGCCTCGTCGATCCAGGCGCCACCATCACGCTGTAATGATTGGCTCGACCCCGGTCGGCCTGGTCACCAGGTGTCGAGGTTGGGGCGACGGGGTGGGGCGGAGCGCCAGTCGATCGGCGGGGCGGCGGCGAGGAGTGTGCTGATCCAGCGGCGGCTGTCGGCGGGGTCGATCACATCGTCGATCTCGAAGTGCGTCGCCACGCTGAGCGCCTTGCCGTGCTCGTACATCCGATCAACCATCTCGCGGAACAGCCGCTCGCGGGTCTCGTCGTCGGCTGCCGCCTCGAGCTCCTTGCGGTAGCCGAGACGGACCGCACCCTCGAGCCCCATCCCGCCGAACTCACCGGTCGGCCACGCGAGGCACGCCAACGGCGCCTTGGTCGACCCACCCATCATCGCCTGGGCACCGAGCCCGTACGCCTTGCGGGTCACGATCGACACCATCGGCACCGACACGTTGGCGCCGGTGACGAACAGCCGGCTGCAGTGCCGCACGAGCGCAGTTGCCTCGACGTCGGGGCCGACCATCATCCCCGGCGTGTCGACGAGGGAGACGATCGGCAGCCCGTACGCATCGCAGAGCTGCAGGAACCGGGCCGCCTTGTCGGCGCCGTCGGAGTCGATCGCCCCAGCCAGGTGCGTCGGATTGTTGGCCACGACACCGACCGGCCGCCCCTCGATGCGGGCGAGCGCGGTGATCATCCCGACACCGAAGCTGCTTCGCAACGTCAGCACGGAGCCAACGTCGAACAGCGCGTCGAGCACGCGATGCATGTCGTAGGCCCGGAGCCGGTCGACCGGCACGACATCGCGGATCGCCTGCTCAGGTGGCGCCTCCCACTCCGTGGTGGCGCCCTGGAAGTACGACAGGTACTGCTTGGCCGCGACGACGGCTTCGGCCTCGTCGGCCACGACGATGTCGACCACGCCGTTCGAACGCTGCACGTCGATCGGGCCGATCGCGGTCGGCTCGTAGACGCCGAGGCCGCCACCCTCGATCATCGCCGGGCCGCCCATGCCGATGTTGGAATCCTCCGTGGCGATCACGACGTCACAACAGCCGAGGATCGCCGCGTTGCCGGCGAAGCAGTACCCGGCGTTGACACCGACCAGCGGAACCGTGCCCGACAGCTCGCCGAACCACCGGAAGGCCAGGCAGTCGAGGCCGCTCACGCCCAACCCGTCGGTGTCGCCCGGCCGGCCGCCACCCCCTTCGGTGAAGAATACGATCGGCAGCCGGAGCTGCTCGGCGAGCTCGAACAGCCGGTCCTTCTTGCGGTGGTTCTGGGTCCCCTGCGTCCCGGCGAGCACCGTGTAGTCGTACGACACGGCCACCACCTGGGTGGAGACGGCCGTCGGGCCGGCCGGCCCACCGAACAGCCCGGCATTGACCGTGCCGACTCCCCCGACCAGACCGTCGGCCGGAGTGTTCTCGATCAGATCGTCCACCGACCGGCGGCGGCGCTGGGCGGCGATCACCAACGGTCCGTACTCGACGAACGAGCCGGCGTCGACGAGATCGTCGAGGTTCTCGCGCGCGGTGCGTCGGCCACGTGCCCGGCGACGCTCGACCGCGGCGGGGCGCCGGGCGTCGGTGCCTCGTTCGTGGCGCTCGATCACCTCTGCCAGATCGGCGCGAGTCGCCGATGCCGAGCCAGGCGCCGACGAGTCAGGCGCAGACGGATCGACGGTCTGCGGCGTCGGTACGTCGGCATCCCGAGCCGTTGTGTCAGCAGTGATCGCCACGAGGCGGTCGCCCACGAGCACGGCCGTGCCGACCGTGACCGACACGTCCTGGATCTCGCCGGCTTGCGGGGCCGTCACCTCGTGGTGCATCTTCATCGACTCGATGAGCGCCAGCACGTCGCCCTTGCCGACGATGCGGCCCGGCTCGACGAACACTCCCACGATCGTCCCCTGCAACTCCGACGCCACCGTGACTGTCATGCCGAAGGTCTAGCCGACCCTCCGATCACTCACCCCGATCGGAACGACGCTGGAACGTCGTGATCGACTGCTCCCCCATCACCAACTCCGCGGCGACCGCGGCGAACAGCGCGGGCACGATGAACCCCGGCTGGCCCGTCGTCTCGGCGACGAACATGACCGCCGCGAGCGGCACGCGGTAGCCGGCGCCGAGGAACGCCGCCATCCCCAGCAGGACGTACAGCGTCGGGTCGGACGGGTTCACCACGTCGCCCACGGCGCGACCGACGACCGCTCCGCCGACGACGAGCGGGATGAACAGGCCGCCCACGCCACCGCCCGCCACGGTGGCCGCCGTCGCCACGCAGCGGATGGCGAAGATGGCGACCAGGAGCCAGATGGCGTTGTCCTGGGCCAGCCACGCGATCGTCGGGTAGCTGCCGAGCGTCAGGCTCTCCCCGGTCAGCAGACGAGTGACCACGAACAGCACGGTCAGGGTCGCCGCAGCCATCGGGAGCCGGAACGAGAGTGGGTGCAGCGCGACCGTCTTGGCCCATCGGAGCATCCACGAAAGGCCGCGGGCACCGACCGCGCAGGCGATCCCGATCAGCACCGCGCCCAGCAGATCGCGGTAGTCGAACGTGACCCGCCGGTCGGAATCGAAGACGAAGATCGGGCGCGTGCTGCTGAGGGCGGCGAAGACCAGGTAACCCGACGCGCTGGCCACGAGGGCGGGCAGCAGCATCCGGCGTGCCATCTGGTCGCGGAACGGGACTTCGAGCGCGAAGATCGCGCCGGTGGCCGGCGCCTTGAAGATCGCCGCGACACCTGCCGCCGCTCCGGCCACGAGCAGGGTCCGGTAGTCGGCGCCCTTGAACGCCGCCGGGAGGCGCTTCTGGATCATCGCTCCGAGCCCGGAGCCGCCGTACATCGACGGACCCTCCAGGCCCATCGGCCCGCCGAAACCGAGCGTGACGATCGCCGCGGAGATGCGACCGACGAACGCTCGCGGACGCACGGGGTACTCGGCATCGTGGAAGGCCCGGAGGTACTCGTCGGAGGTCGCGGACGACGCGCCCGCGCCGAGCGTGCGGAGCAGGATCGCGGCGAGCACGAGGCCGATACCAGGTGCGATCGCGCCGAACCAGAGTGGAGACTCGATGACGCGTTTGAGCATCACCTCGGTCACGACGTACTCGAAGAAGCGGACGAAGAGGCCGGTCAGCGCGCCCGTGATCGCGGCCAGCAGCACCACTTCGCGGGAGCGGCGGACCAGATCGCGCAGCTCTTTGGTGCGGACATCGAAGCTGCCGGAGCGGATCCTCGCCACGCTCCGTTGCCACACGGATGCTCATGTTAGGTGGCTACCCTCGCTGCGGTGTCCATTGCTCTGATCACTGGTTCGGCAGGTCTCATCGGGTCTCAGGCGGCGTTGCACTTCGCCGGCTTGGGCCTGCAAGTGGTGGGGGTCGACAACGACATGCGCCGCGTGTTCTTCGGCGACGATTCCTCGACGGCGTGGATGGTCGGCGAACTCCAAGCCCAACTCGGCGACACCTACCGGCACCACGACCTCGACATCCGCGACCGCGACGCACTCGACCGGCTGTTCGCCGAGTACGGCTCCGACATCGGCGTGGTCATCCACACCGCCGCGCAACCCTCACACGACTGGGCCGCCCGCGAACCGTTCACCGACTTCGACGTCAACGCCGTCGGCACCCTCAACGTGTTGGAGTCCACCCGCCGCCACTGCCGCAGCGCCCCGTTCATCTTCACCTCCACCAACAAGGTCTACGGCGACACCCCCAACCGGCTCCCGTTGATCGAACACGACACCCGCTGGGAGATCGACCCGACCCACACCTACGCCGCCGGCATCCGCGAAGACATGTCGATCGACGCCACCCTGCACTCCATCTTCGGCGCCTCCAAGGTCGCCGCCGATGTCATGGTCCAGGAATACGGCCGCTACTTCGACATGCCCACCGCCTGCTTCCGCGGCGGCACGCTCACCGGCCCCAACCACTCCGCGGCCGAGCTCCACGGCTTCTTGGCCTACGTGATGCGCTGCACCATGGCCGCCATCCCCTACCGCGTGTACGGCTACGGCGGCAAACAGGTCCGCGACGCCATCCACTCGAGCGACCTGATCTCCTGCTTCGAACACGTCTACCGCGCTCCGCGCGTCGCCGAGGTCTACAACATCGGCGGCGGTCGCTTCTCCAACTGCAGCGTCATCGAAGCCATCGACCTGTGCGAACAGATCACCGGCAAGACCCTGGAATGGACCTACGTCGACGAGAACCGCGTCGGCGACCACATCTGGTGGATCGGCGACAACAGCCGCTTCGCCGAGCATTACCCCGACTGGCAACTCGCCTACGACGTCCCCGCCATCCTCACCGAGATGCACGAAGCCAACCGCGACCGCTGGACCCCGGCTTGACTCCCCCTCCCGGACCCGACCGCGGCGTCGATCGAGGCAAGGTCGACATCGTGGGCGTCGGCATCTCGGTCGTCGACTATGCCGGTGCGGTCGCACGGATCATCGACGCCGCGAGTGATCGCCGCCCTCTGAAGGTCAGCGCGCTCGCCGTCCACGGCGTGATGACGGGAGTGGACGACCCCGAACACCTCACCCGGCTGAACGCGTTCGACCTCGTCACCCCCGACGGCCAGCCCGTGCGCTGGGCGATGAACTGGCTGCACGGCACGGGTCTTCGCGACCGGGTGTACGGCCCCGACCTCACGCTGGCGGTGTGCCGGGCGGCAGCCGAGGCAGGCCTGTCGGTCTTCTTCTACGGGACCACCACCGAGACGCTCGACCTGCTCCGCCAGCGGATGCCGACGCTCGTGCCCGGCATCGAGATCGCCGGCACGGCGCCGTCGACGTTCGGCCGGTCGACCGCCGAGGGGCTCGACGCGATCGCCGCCGTGGTCCGTGACAGCGGCGCGTCGATCTGCTTCGTCGGCCTCGGCTGCCCGCGCCAGGAGATCTTCGTCGCCGAGAACGCCGACCGGCTCGGGATGCCGGCGATCGCGGTGGGCGCGGCGTTCGACTTCCACGCCGGCCTGCAGCGCGAACCTCCGGCCTGGATGCAGCGCGCCGGCCTGCAGTGGTTCCATCGACTCGTGCGCAACCCCAAGCGCCTCTGGCGCCGGTACGTGATCCTCAACCCGCGCTACGCCTGGCGGGTGCTGCTCCAGCGGTTCGGGCGGTACGAGCCGCCTACCGGGCGCGAACCGTCCTTCGTCGGCTGGAGCTAACTCCCGGCGTTGTCGCCGAGCATCGCCTTGGGCGTGCGCAGGATGATCTCGAGGTCGGTTCGCAGCGACACGCGCTCGACGTAAGCGAGGTCCCACTCGCCGTGCTCGTGCATCGGGCCGTCGCCGCGAGCGTTGATCTGCCACAGCCCCGTGAGGCCGGGCTTCACGACGTGCCGGCGTTCGAGCCCGACCGGGTAGGTGGCCACGACGGACTCCAGTTCGGGTCGCGGGCCGACGATGCTCATGTCGCCGCGCAGCACGTTGTAGATCTGCGGGAGCTCGTCGAGGCTGTACTTGCGCAGGAACCGGCCGACCCGGGTGTGCCGTGGATCTCGTTCCGACTTGTGGGTCTGGCGCCGGTCGACCTCGACGCGCTGCACGCGGCCACGGCGGTCGGGGCGCATGGTGCGGAACTTGAACACCTCGAACACCTCGCCGTTGCGGCCGACACGGCGCTGACGGAACAGCACCGGCCGACCCATGGTGACCGCGACGACCCCGGCGATCACGAGCATCGGAACCGAGGCCGCAACGGCCGCGATCGCGGCCACCGCACGGTCGACGGCCGGTTTGCCGAACCGGGCATACGGGCCCGTCGGCGGAACGACGGCCTCTGGGCGCAAGCGGACCACGACGGGAGATGTCGCCGGCACCCGGTCCCGAACGACGCTGATCCGCGCCGGCGCCTGGACGACGCCGGACGCGTCGAGTGCTGTTGCCTTGTCCGCTCGCATGTTTCTCCCTCACGTCAAGATCGGGAGCGAGACACCACTCTTCGTGGTGAACCGCCCGCCGATTGCTTGTTTCGGGGCCGCCGCCACCGCCATCAAACTCGTTGTGTGCCTGGACATTCTCGCGCATCGGCGGGAATTTCGGCCTCGACTTGACCAAAGCTTGAGTTGCCACTCACCGTGACATCTCTGTGAGTGTCCCGGCACGCCGGGACACCGACTCGATACGCTCACACCGGCATGGATCGGTCGTTGGTGGTGGACGCGACGCGCACAGTTGGGCGCACGATCGTACGGGCAGCCGCCATGGCGACGGCCGATCTGCGACCCGAGCCGGAGCTCATCATCATCGGAGTCAAGCGCGGCGGCACCACCTCGCTGTTCCGCGATCTCGAGCGCCATCCGGCGATGTGCCCCCTCGTTCCGTCCGCTCGACGGCTGCCGTTGCGCGAGAACATGAAGGGCGCCCACTACTTCGACAGCGATCTCGGCCACAGCGAGCGGTGGTACCGCAGCCACTTCCCCACCACGATCACCCGGCGTTGGCGGACGCGCCGCGTCGGTGCTTCGTTCACCGCCGAGGCGAGCCCCTACTACCTCTTCCACCCGTTGGCCGCCGACCGCGCGGCGGCCGCACTCGAACGAACACGATTCGCCGTGCTGTTGCGGGATCCGGTCGAACGCACCGTGTCGCACTGGGCCGAGCAGACCCGCAACGGCGTCGAGACACTCTCGCTGCCCGACGCGCTCGACGCCGAGGCGGGCCGGGTCGGCACCGACGCCCGCCGGCTCGCGGCCGGCTCCCTCGGGGAGAGCCACGCGCACGAACAGCAGTCGTACGCGTCGCAGAGCGAGTACGCCGCGTCGATCGAGCGCTGGATCGCCGCGGTCGGCAGAAGTCGGCTCGACGTGTACTTCGCCGAGGACTACTACCGCGAGCCCACGAGTGTGCTCGACCCGATCACCGCCTCGATCGGGCTCGAACCGCTGCCGCGCACCGGCGGCGCCACCCACCGCAACGCCGCGCCGCGTCCGAGCACGATCGACGCCGACGTCGAGGCCGCGCTGCGCGCACGGTTCGCTCCCGACGTCGAGCGCATCACCGAGCTCATCGGCCGGCGTCCGCCCTGGCCGCGGTTCGCTCCGGCCGCCGCGCCCACCGACGAATGAGGATCCTCCAGATCCACGCCGGCTACCGGTTCGCGGCGGGCGAAGACACGGTGGTGGCCAACGAGGCGGCGGCCTTGCGGCGTGGCGGTCATGCGGTCGACCAGTTCATCGTGCCCAACCCGACCGGCACCCGGGCATCGCTCACCGCGCTGGCGCGCAGTACCCACAACCCGTCGACCGGCCGAGCGGTCGCCGAGCTCATCCGCCAACGCCGGCCCGACGTCGTCCATGTCCACAACACGTGGTTCGCGGTGTCCCCATCGGTGATCGACGCGGCGCGGGCCGCCGGCGTGCCGATCGTGATGACGCTGCACAACTACCGGCTCGGCTGCCTCGGTACCGACCTGTTCCGCGACGGCGCGGTGTGCACGGCGTGCGTCGGACGGTCGCCCTGGAGCGGGGTCGTGCACGCCTGCTATCGCGGATCGCGTGCGCTGTCGGCCATCCAGGCGGTGGAAGTCGTGACGGCTCGTCGCCGCCGCACACTCACCGATGGTGTCACCACCTTCGTCGCCCCGTCACGGTTCATGGCCGACCGATTGATCGACATCGGAGTTCCCGCCGGTCGACTGATCGTGAAGCCGCACTTCACCGACGATCCCGGCCCTCGCCCGGGCCCGCCCTCACGATCCGGCGAGTTGCTCTACGTCGGCCGGCTCGCCCCCGGCAAGGGTGTGGAGACCATGCTCGCCGCGTGGGACGCTGCTCGATCATCCGACGGTGCCAGCCGCCACCTGTCGATCGTCGGTGACGGACCATCCGCCGACGCGCTGAAGGCGAGCGCGTCACAGGACGTCACGTTTCATGGCTGGCTCACCCGTGACGCGGTGACGTCGCGACTGCTCGACGCGAGGGCGTTGGTGTTCCCCTCGGAGTGGTACGAACCGTTCGGCATGGTGCTCCTCGAAGCACTCAGCGCGGGCCTGCCGATCGTCACGACCAACGCCGCGGCCGCCGCCGCGATCTCCGGATCGCCGCCGTCGCTCGTCGTGCCGGCCGGGCGGACCGACCTGCTCGCCGCGGCAATGGGCTCATTGACCGACAGCGTGGTCGATCGCGCCGGCACCGACTCGCGCCAACGGTTCGAGGACACGTTCAGCGAGCGAGCAGGGCTCGTCGCACTCGAGGGGCTGTACCGGACCGCCATCGATGCAGGGACGCCGGAATGACCGCCGAGCTGCGCCGGCTGCCCGGTGTGCCACGTGTCCTCGTCGCGGCGTCGTCGGGCCGCCGCGCTCGCCCGGTCGTCGCCCTCGCGGGAGCGTCAGATTGGCGGCGGGCGAAGCTCGATCGGCTCGCCGCCCAACTCCTGAACGCCGGAGCGACGCGATTGCTCCCGCCGTCACGAGGCTGGGACTGGCCGGTGTTCGGGGTCGACCAGGTCGAGGCCATGCTCTCCGACGGGCCGGTCGGCGGTCGCCTTCCCGAGGCGCGGGTGATCGGGGCGGTCGTGCCTCGCCAAGCCGGGCGGGAACGTCTGTCGCTGCTCGTCGACTCGCGGGGAGCGAACGTCGTGGTGAAGCTCGGTCGACCGGACACCGGCATCGAGCGCGAGGCAGCGGCGCTCCGGCTGCTGACCGATCGTCCGCTTCCGGGCGTCGCCACACCAGAGGTCATCGCACTCGGCGGTAACGGTGCGGTCGTGTTCATCGCCACCACGGCCAACGAACTCGTCCGCCAGCACGCCGCGATCGACGAACCGCTGCGCACCTTCGAGGCCGACCTGGCCGAGCGGCTGTCAACGCTCGTGCGACCACCGGGTACCCCGCGCGATCACGTCCCGGTCCACGGCGATCTCACCCCCTGGAACCTTCGGCGCACTCCCCGCGGCCTCGCACTGTTCGACTGGGAGGCTGCCGGATGGGGCCCCGCGGGGTCCGACCTCGCCACCTACCGCGCCGCCTGCGACTCCCTCCCCAACTGGCGCCGCCGGCTCCGTCGACCGACCTGACGTCCCGCCCCCATTGTCAGGGAGGCGCCAGTGACGCGGTCGGAGCTCAGCCGACCTCGACGGCCGCGTCGAGACCTGGCGTGAGCCCGAACAATCACTTCAGGATGACGATCACCGATTCGGTGCGGATCGACTCGTTGCCTGCGGCGTCGGTGGCGAACAGCTGGATGTAGTGGGTGCCCGGTCCGAGGCCGACCACCTTGGCGGTGAGCTGCGTTCCCGGAACCACCGCCATCACGGTGCGGTTCCGGGTCACGGTGTAGGTCGCCACCCCGACGTTGTCACGCGATGCGGTCCACGCCACGTCGATCGATCCGTCGGGGAGCGCCACGGCGGTGGGATCCTTCGGCACCGACGGACGTGCGGTGTCGGCCACGACCGTGGTGGCCGGTGCCGTCGTCGCCGGAGGCTCCGTCGGCGCGACCGGCGTGGTGGTGGGCGGGGTGGTGGCCGGCGGCGCGGTGGTGGCCGGCGGCACGGTGGTGACCGGCGGCGCCGTCGTGGGCGGCACGGTGGTGGTCGTCGCCGCGGCGGCAACGGTCACGATCGTCGACGGTGTCTTGTGCGACACGTTGCCGGCAGCGTCCACGGCCTGCAGCTGCAGGTAGTGGGTGCCGGCACCGAGGGTCGTGATCGTCGCCGACGTGTCCGTACCCGGGATCGAGGTCACCACCACGCCGTTGCGGAACAGCGTGTACGACACCACACCGAAGCTGTCGGTCGAGGCCGTCCACGCCACCGCGATCGATCCGTCCGCGTTCACCGATGCGGTGAGGTCCCGCGGCGTGGTCGGATTCACGGTGTCGACCGTGGCCACGGTGGTGACCACCACCGACGCGGTGCGATGCGAGGCGTTCCCCGCGGCGTCGAAGGCCTGGATCTGGATGTAGTGGGTGCCGGCGGCAAGGCCGGTCACCGTCGCGGTCGTCTCGGTACCGGGCACCGCGACGACCTCGACGGCATTGCGGAACACGCGGTAGAGCTCGACACCGACGTTGTCGGTCGATGCGGTCCAGCCGACCGAGATCGAACCATCGGGATTGGCGACCGCCGTCGGCGACTTGGGCGTGGTCGGATTCGACGTGTCAGGAATCACGACGTCGACGGCGACCGGCGTGGACGGAGCCGACTCGTTGCCGGCGCCGTCGCGGGCCACCACGACGAGATTGTGCCTGCCGGCCGGCAGGGTCAGCGTCGTGGACGTGACGTCGCCGGCCACGGTGGCCAGGTCGGTCGCTGCCTCACCGGTCGTCGTCTTGCGGACGACGTAGTTGGCGACGCTGATGTTGTCGGTCGACGCGGTCCAATTGATCGTCACGAGCTTCGTCGAGACGTCGTAGGTGGCGACGGGTGCGCCCGGAGGCGTCGGCGCGGTCTTGTCGTCGCTCGTGACCTCGACCACCACGCTCTCCGAACGGGCACTCAGGTTGCCCGTGGTGTCGACCGCGAGCACCGAGAGCGAGTGGGTGCCGACACCGAGCCCGATGACGTTGGCAGTGGTGTCGGTGCCGGGCACCTCGAGCACGGTCTGACCGTTCTCGATCACCCGGTAGGCGGCGACCCCGGAGTCGTCGATCGAAGCGATCCAGGACAGATCGATCGACGCGTCCGCGAGGACGGCGGCGGTCAAGCCGCTCGGCGCGCTGGGCCCGACCATGTCGGAGGCGACAAAGACCGTGGTCGTGGCCGACCGGTTGCCGGCGGCGTCGATCGCCCGGATGAAGTACCGGTCGCCCGGCTGGCCGGTGGGGTCGACGAACGTGCCGCCATAGACGAGGCCGCTCACCACCCGGTCGTTGCGAAGGATCTCGTAGCCGATGTAGCCGGGCGTCGTGTCGGACGACGAGCCCCAGCGGACCTGCACGCCGCCACCGGCGACGCTGTTGCCGGTCGGGTTGCGAGGAACGGTCGGCGCCTCGTGGTCCTTGGGACAGAACTTCGAGAAGCCCTCGAGGTACTGGCGCACGCCACCGACGAATGGTCCACCGCTGAAATCTCCGCCGAACCACAGGCAACCGTCGACGTCGGTGTGCAGCTCCCACGCCCCTTCGGTGTAGGCCGAGCGGATGCTCGGCACGAACGACGCGTCGTAGAGGTGCGTCGTGGTGTCGAAGGCGCCGATCCAGTTGTAGATGTCGGCGCGGGTGTAGCCGCTCAGGCCCGGCCACGTCGTGCTGTCGTGGTAGATCCAGGCGTTGCCGTGGCTGCCGGTGTAGACGGAGGTGCCAGCGACCGCCAACGCCTGGATGTCGCCGCCCTGGTCGGCGGCCACGTAGCTCTTCAGCAGCGAGTAGTCGGCGGCGCTGTACACGTGGGTGTTGTGCTCGGAGCCACCCTGCCAGACCTCGTCGCCGAGGCCCAGGATCGCCTGCTGGTACCGGGCCGACGTGCTCGACGTGGTGAACTGCGCCGGTGCGAGCCCGGCCACGTTGATGCCCGTGGTCGCGTCGACCACGGCGACGGCCTGGTGCGCCTCACCGTTCATCGCGGTGATCTTGCCCACCACGTAGGCGCGGCCGCTGTCGATGTTGACGTCGTAGGGCACGCCGCCCACGTTGGCGTTGAATCGGTTGTCGGGGTTGCCGTTGGCGACGGCGACGCGGGTGAGGCGGCCCGCCCCACGTGTGACGGTCGCCCCTGCCACCGAGGTGAAGTTGCCGCCGACATAGATCCAGTCGCCCTCGACGTCGAGCGCGCGAGCGAACGGTCGTGCGGTGGTACCCGACACGGCGAGCGAGGCGCGCCAGGTCGGGTCGACCTGTCCGGTGATCGGGTCGAGCGCGGCCAGCGCTGAGGTGCCGCTCACGCCGTTCACGTTCGTGAACTGGCCGGCGACGATGAGCCGGCCGCCGGCGACATCGAGGTCCCACACCGTGCCGTCGAGCACGGGCGCGAACGACGGGATCCACGCTCCGGTCCGCCGGTCGAAGGCGGCGAGGTACGCGCGGTTGACGAGCTTGCCGGTGGTCGTGTCGCGGGCCTGGGAGAACTTGCCCCCGACATACACGCGGTCGCCGATGGTCGTGATCGCGAGCACCGGGGTGTCGAGCTGCGGTTCGGTGTCGCCGACCTTCAGCACGCCGGCCACGCCTCCGGCCAGTTCGGCCGGGCGGTCGTCGAGCTGAGGCCGGATCGTCGCGGCCGGCAGGCCCTCGTCACCGATCGGGGTGAGCGCCGGCGTGGTCAGCCGCGGCCGGAGGAACAGCTGCGTGAAGGGGATGGCATTGTTCTCGGTGCCGTACTCCCACAGATAGCTGGTGGCGTTGTTCGAGCCGCTGACCGAGCCGCCGTAGGAGAATCCGGCCTGGCCGCTGTGGCCGCTCCACGGGTAGGTGTACCAGATCTTCTCGTTGGTGGCGCTGCGGTTGCCGAGGCCGACCTCGCCCGCCATCGTGACCTTGGAGTCCTTGGTGTTCGAGCCGGTCCGGCCGGTCCCGTCGATCGTGAACGAGGCGAGATGATGGCCCCCGCCGAAGGCCCACGACCACGACCCGAGGTCGGCGAAGTACCAGCGCAGGTCCTGCCATTGCGTGCCGGTGGAGTTCCGGGCCCGGCGGATGCGCAGGCCGTCGACGAGGTCCTTCACATTGCCACCGTCGAGCAGCCCGTCGATGACCTCGGTCGACAGGGCGGCCGGCGAGAACGCGTCGCGGCCGGTGACGTTCGTCCGTACCGTCTCGGTCGTCATCTGCCCGAAGTCACGGAACGTCCAACCCTCGCGGCCTCGACCGATCAGCACCCATCCGCCACCGTCGGTGGTCATGTCGCAGTAGAACCGCTCCGGACGCTCGAGCGTGGCCGTACGGAGCCAGTACACGCCGTCGGTGCTGGCCGGGAACAGCTGCTTGATCTCCCAACAGGACGCGGCCGCGGTCGACGACGTGGAGCCGTCGAGCGTCGACACGGTCGGGGCCTGAGCCTGCACGACCGAGGCCGGGCCGGCGGTCGACAGGGCCGGGATCGCTGCCGCCATGCCCAGCAACGCTCCGACGACCAGGGTCCGACGCGAGCGTCGAGCGTGTCGTGATTCCCGGTGTCCGCCTGCCTGCAGCATGTTCGCTCCCACTCGTCGCTCCGCTCGTCGCTCCGTGCCGGCCGCCGTGGGATGGTTCCGCCCGACCCACTGCACCGCTCTTGACCACGTAGAGTACGACCCCGGTGGCGTCGGATCTCACGAAAAGTGGTCAAGATTCGCCCACTTCCCACACTCTGTGTGGTTCACCGGTGGCCCGCCGTGGCCGATCGGTGAATTCGGGCACCGCGCCTCAACTCGGGGCGCCGATCCGCCGATCCACTCACGTGCTCTCCGACCATCCGCGCGTCCGCTCGAGTCCGGCTTCACCGGATGCCTGACCAGATGATGGCGCCCCGATGAGTACGACGATCACTGACGGTTCCCCCATCGGCCCCGTCGAGGCCTACTGGCGGTTCCGGAGTTGGACGGTCCCGATCACGATCCTGATCGGACTGCTGGCCGGCATCACCGTGTTCGCCACCTCGGGAACGTCGACCGCGACCACGACGCTCTTCCTGACCGATCCGCGCGGCACCCCCGTGTTCCGTGACGGGTCGAGCACACCGACCGACCTGAGCCGATTCGCCCAGCAACGGGCCCAGTTCGCCGATTCCGAGGCCGTGCGCCAGGAGGTCGTGGCCGGCATCGAGACCGAACGCGCCGCCGCCGGTGACGACGGCGACGCACCCGCGGCCGAGACGACCGACTCGATCGACGACGCGGTCACCACCGGGACCACCAAGAGCTCCGACGTCAAGGTGTCGTGCACGGCCTCCGACGAGGATCGCGCCCTGCGGATCTGCGAAGGCATCGTCGCCGCCTACGTGAAGCTCTCCACCGCTGACACGCAGGCACGAGCCGACGCGGCCGTCGACGCACTGCTCGCCGAGCGCGAACGGCTCGTCGCGTCGGCGGGCCCCAACTCCTCGACGACGAGCATCGACCAGATCGATCTGAGCATCGCGCAGATCCGCTCGGAGGCCGCGCTGTACGGCGGCGGTGTCGAGTTCATCGAGCCCGCCAAGGTGCAGGAGGACTCGCGGCTCCTGCCGGCGATCCAGTACACGATCGCCGGGATGCTCTTCGGCGCGTTCGTGACCGCCGCGATCGCCTGGTTCCGTGCCGGCCGCCGGCCGTTGATCGCCACCAGTTCCGATGCGACCGCCGTTCTCGGCGCACCACTGCTCGGCGAGATCACGGCGCGGCCAGCAGGCGTCTTCGACTCGGTCGCTCCACCGGGCGCCGCGTATCAGCTGCTGGCGACGAGTCTCGGAGCCGTCCAGCCGGACGGCGGCGTCGTCCTCACCGCCACCGCGCGGCCGAGCGGCGATGCCTCCGAGACGGTCGCCCGGCTCTCCACCGCGGCCGCCCGCGAGGGCCGGCGCGTGCTCGTCGTCGACGGCAACCTGCGGGATCGCCGCCTGAGTCGCCTCTTCGGCTTCGAGCAGGCCTCCGGCGGGCTGACCGAGGTGCTCGCCGGGCTCACGTCGTTCGACGAGGTGAAGCGCACCGTGAGCGTGGGTGGCGCGGCCACCCTCGACCTGCTCGTCGGCGGGCGGGCGGTCGACGATCCTGCCGGCTTGTTCCGGTCCCAGGCCGCGCGCAGCACGATCGGATTGATCCGCGACCAGTACGACCTCGTGTTGATCGACGTCCCCGCGCTCCTCACCGTCGCCGACGGTTCGGCGCTGGCGAGCGAGGCCGACGGCGTCGTGCTGATCGTCGAGCGCGGGATGGCCTCGAACGACCTCGACACCGTCCGGCAACGGCTCGACGTGTTGCGGGCCCACCTCACGGGCGTCGTCTACGACCACCGCCCGCGAGAACAAGCCTGACGCGCGGTCGACAGGGCTGACCCGTGAACGCATTGACCCGGCGAGGCGCCAAGCCACTCGGTGCGCTCGTGTCGCAGGGCATCGTCGCGTCGTCGAGCCTCGTGCTCTCGATCGTCGCCCTGCGCGCACTCGGCGCCGGCGGGCTCGGCGCGTTCAGCCTGCTCTTCGGCATCCTCACCACGCTCAACGCCGTGCAGAGCGGATGGATCGGCGACTCGCTGACCGTCCTCGACCGCTTCGACCCCGGATACCGCCGGGCGCTGTTCCAGTCGCAGGGCGTGGCGATCGTGCTGGTCGGGATCGTGTCGACGATCCTGGCGAACCTCGTCGGTGGAGTCGACGACGACACCGCGCTGCTCTTCGGCCTGGCATCGGTGATGTGGATCCTCGAAGAGACACTCCGCCGGATCCTCATCGCCCGGCGGGAGTTCTGGAAGCTGGCCGCCAACGACGGTGCCTTCGCGGCCGGCTCGCTCGGCCTGCTCGCCGTCGTCGCGGTGTCCGGTGCCCAGTTCACACTCCAGACGCTGGTCGCCAGCCTGCTCGCCGGCGCCGTCGTCGCCTTCGGTGTGGGGGTGATCCAGCTCCCCAGCGTGGAGCTGACCCGTGGGATCGTCGCCCGCTCCCGGCTCCGCGAGCTCGCCTCGTTCGCCGTCTGGCGCGCCGTGCAGATCGGGTTGCGGCCCGGCACCCAATCGCTGGTCCGGGCGATCGTCGCAGCCGCGGTGTCGCTGGAGGCGGTCGGTCAGCTCGAAGCCGCTCGGCTGCTCCTCGCGCCGGTGCTGACGGTGATCAACGGCGCCGGCGTCTACCTCTTGCCGACGTACGCCAACCAGGTGAAGCGACGGGTGCCCTTCTCGCCGAACGTGGTGGTCGCCATGGGCGTCGTCGGTGGACTGGCGATGCTGTACGGCGCGTCCGCGATGCTCCTGCGCAGCCACCTCGTGGGAGTGCTCACCGACGGATCGACGGCGGTGAGCGTCGTCGCCATCGCTTCTTGGACGTTGTACTCCGCAGGGTTCGGTGCCGGCATCCCGGTCGGCAGCGCGGTCGTCGCCCAGGGCCGGTCGCGGCTCGCGTTCAACTACCGCGTGATCGATGCGGTCGTCGGTGTGGCGCTCGCCGGGATCTTCGTGATCGCTGGCTGGGTGTCGATCGTTCCGGCGGGGCTCGCGGTCGGTGCCTTCGTGGGCGCGGGGCTGCTCCTGGCATCGCTGCGCACGACGACGAGCGGCGCCGGCAACGACGTCACCGCGGCGGGTGTCGCTCCGTCAGCAGCTCTCTACGAGGCCGAAGTGGTCGCCGCTCCGGCAGAGACGGAGCTCTGGGAGTGGCATGCACCCGCGCCGGCGGCCGCTCCGGTCCGCGAGGTTCGCCGGGTGTCCCGACCACCCGCTGCCGCAGCTCCGGCGCTCCCCACCGTGGGCTCCGGGCCCACCGCGCAACAGCCGGCGGGATGGAGCGCTCAGCTGTTGTGGCTGGCGCCCCTCGTGTTGATCGTCGCCACCGAATACAAGGTCCGCAAGCGCGACATCGACGAGGTGCTCGGTGGACGCATCGATCCGTTGATCGCGGTCGAGCTCGGCGTCTACGCCGTGGTCGGGTGTTGGGCGCTGTGGCGCCTGATCCCCCGCCGGCCGAAGTTGCAGCCCTTGATGGTGCTGATGTGGGGCTACATCCTCACGACCTCGGTCAGCGCGATCTACTCGAGCTTTCCGATGCTCGCCATGGCCCGCGGAGTTCAGCTCGTCGTGATCGGCGCCGTGATCCAGCTCCTGTCGGTCGACGGTACCCGCCAAGACCTGAGCCGCCTGCTCCACGGCTGGGTCGCGCTCATCTCGGCCTCGATCGTGGCGGGGGTCGTCTATGTCGCGCCGGTCGCCAACGTGCAGAAGGGCCGGTTCACGTGGTTGTCGGTCCACAGCGTCAGCGCCGGTTCGATGCTGGCGATCTCGGTCCCGGTCCTGTTCGGGATGTGGATCATCTCCGGCCGGCGGACGATGCCCTGGCCTCGTTGGGTGTACGGGCTGCTGTTTCTCGCCCACACCGTGTTCCTGGTCATGACCCGCACGCGGGGATCGATCGCCGGCGGCCTGCTCGCCATCGCCGTCATCGCGTGGGTGTCGTCGGGGCGCAGGATGAAGCCCGAGCTTGCCCTGGCGAGCCTCGTGGGAGGTGGCGCGTTGGCGCTCGCCGTCGGCGGGCCGGTGCTCAACTTCCTGATGCGCGGTGAGACCGCCGAGCAGATCGGCACGTTCAACCGGCGCACCGAGATCTGGACGCTGGCCTGGCAGTCGTTCCTCGACCATCCGGTGTTCGGCCTCGGCTTCGCGTCGGCCAAGGGAGTGTTCTTCGACGAGACCGGCCTTGGCGGCGCGCACAACGCGGCAGTCAACGTGATGATCGACGTCGGCCTGTTCGGTCTGCTGTGGTGGACGGCGCTCATCATCGCCGTGATCGCCGCGCTCGCCCGGCTCTGGTCGATCGAACGGCATTCGCCGGTGCTGCTACTCGGAGCGACCTCGACGATGCGCTCCGACCTCGTGATCCTGCTCGGGATCATGGTCGCCGGCCTCGTGAACAGCATCACCACCGAAGGGCTCGGCGCCGGTGTCAACGTGTCGGCGATCTGGTTGTTCGTGGTGGCGGCGTGGCTGACGATCCTGCGTCGGTCGGTTTCCGGACCCGGCGCCGCGTACGATCCTGGGCCATGGCACGAGTGGTCGTCACCGGCGGAGCAGGCTTCTTGGGATCGCACCTCTGCCGTGCACTCCTCGACCGGGGCGACCAGGTAGTCGCCATCGACAACCTCGTCAGCGGCTCGGTCACCAACATCGAGGAGCTGTTCGGGCGGCCGGGGTTCACCTTCGTCGAGCACGACGTCAGCAACTACGTCTGGGTGCCCGGTGCCGTCGATGCGGTGATGCACCTCGCCAGCCCGGCGAGCCCGGTCGACTTCGAGCGCATCCCGATCCAGATCCTGAAGGTCGGCGGCCTCGGCACCCACAACTGCCTCGGCCTGGCGCTGGCCAAGGGCGCCAAGTTCTTCCTCGCCTCCACGTCGGAGGTGTACGGCGACCCGCTCGTGCATCCCCAACCGGAGTCGTACTGGGGCAACGTCAACCCGATCGGCACCCGCGGCGTGTACGACGAGGCCAAGCGCTACGCCGAGGCGATGACGATGGCCTACCACCGCCACCACGCCCTCGACGTCCGCATCGTTCGCATCTTCAATTCGTACGGACCCCGAATGCGACCCGACGACGGGCGGGCGGTGTCGAACTTCCTCGTCCAGGCGTTACGCGACGAGCCGATCACGATCTACGGCGACGGATCGCAAACGCGGTCGTTCACCTACGTCGATGACGAGATCCGCGGGTTCCTCGCCCTGCTCGACTCCGACGTCACCACCCCGACGAACATCGGTAACGACAACGAGTTCACCATCCGTCAGCTGGCCGAACTGGCCGTCGAGGTGACGGGCTCGGCCTCGCAACTCGTCGACCTGCCGCTGCCCGCCGACGACCCGACACAACGCAAGCCTGACCTCACGAAGGCCCGCACGCTGCTCGGCTGGGAGCCGACGATCCAGCTCCGCGAGGGCCTCGAACGCACCGCCGACTACTTCCGCTCTCGCCTCGCGTAGCGCTGCGTGTCCACCGTTGTATGCGATCGTTAGCGAGAGTGGAAAGCGCCATACTGATGGGATGGAAGCTGGCGTCCGAGACCTCCGGGACGATCACGGTGTTCACCGAGCAAGTCGATCCGCACAGTGCGCCGACTCGAGTGCGCACGCACGAACGATCGACTGGCGCGTCCGCGGACGCGGGAGCATGGCAGAGACCGGCGGTCAGACCGCGGGGCGAAGTGGCGGGGCTTTCATCTCCGGCCGGGCGAGGATGTAGATCAATGCGCCGAGCAACGGCAGCACGATGATCAGCAGCGCCCATCCGGCCTTGGCCGCACCGCTGTGATCCGGGCGGCGGAAGTTGTCGATGAACGTGTAGACGACCACGAAGGCGACCATCACGAACATGAACAGCATCACCAATGACCAGAACACTCCGAGGAGGGGGTAGTCGTAGGCAAGCATTTGTCTGTCGGTCTCCCCTGGTTCAGCGACGGCCGACGCCGTCGTAGTCGAAGCCGGCTGCTCGGACCTCGTCGGGATCGAGGAGGTTGCGGGTGTCGACGATCGTGACACCGGGGCGAGCCTTGGCGGCGAGCGCGGCCAGTTCGACCTTGGCGAACTCGGGCCACTCGGTGAACACCGTGATCACGTCGGCGTCGACGGCGACGTCGAGGGGATCGTCGACCAGCTCGATGCCGTCGAGCGTCGACTGCTGATGCGGTGAGAGCTCGCCCGTGACCGTCGGATCGTACGCCACGACCCGGGCGCCGGTCCGGCGCAGCTCGGCGATGATCGCCAGGGCCGGCGACTCGCGAAGGTCGTCGGTGCCGGCCTTGAACGTGAGTCCGAGCGCGCCCACGGTGACTCCCGTCAGGTCGCCGGCGCGCCGCGCCGCGACGCGGCCGGTCGCCTGGGCGATCTTGCCGACCATCCGCTCCAGCTGCTCGTCGTTGACGTCGATGACGCCGCGCATCATCGTGAAGTTGTAGCCGTGCTCCTCGGCGATCTTGACGAGGGCCCGCGAGTCCTTCGGGAAGCAGCTCCCGCCCCAGCCCGGGCCGGGATTGAGGAACTGGCGGCCGATACGCCGGTCGGAGCCGATGCCGTCGACCACGGCGGCCACGTCGGCACCCACGGCCTCGCACATCGCGGCGACCGCGTTGACGAAGGAGATCTTCATCGCCAGGAAGCCGTTGGCGGCGTACTTGATCGTCTCGGCCGACGCGGGGTCGGTGATCAGGATCGGAGCGTCGATGCCGGCGTACAGATCGGCCACCCGTTCGGCAGCCTCACGGTTCGCGCTGCCGATGACCACGCGGTCGGGCGACAGGAAGTCGCCGACGGCGGTGCCCTCACGGAGGAACTCGGGGTTCGACACCACGAACACGTCGGAGCGTTGCATCGCGGACTCGACGACCAGGGTCGACCCGACGGGGACGGTCGACTTGTTCACGACCACGGCGCCCGGCTTGAGCACCGGGGCGATCTGGCGGGCGGCCGCCTCGATGTAGGACAGGTCGGCGCTGCCGTCGTCACCCTGGGGGGTGGGCACGCAGAGGAACACGATGTCGGCGTCGCGTGCGGCCTCTTCGGCACCGAGCACGAACGACAGCAACCCGGCCGTGCGGGCGCCTTCGACCACGCTCGCGAGGCCGTCCTCGACGATCGGGATCTCGCCTCGGTTCAACAGGTCGACCTTGCGCTGATCGACGTCACCGCAGGTCACGTGGTGCCCGAGGTGGGCGAAACAGGCGCCCGTCGTGAGGCCGACGTAGCCGGTGCCCACCACGCCGAGCCGGATCGGAGGGTGCTGCGACATCCGACGAATGCTACCGGCCGGCCTGTCGGCGGGACCAGCATGTAGACGATCGCTTGACAGTGCCGCGCAGTACTCTGACGACGCGATGGTCCCCACACAGCTCGACCCCGGTCTCGTCGACGCGTGCGGGGAAGATCCGGCCTGGCTGTGCGAGTGGGTGTTCGACGCCACCGACAACGAGACCCTCGCCAAGCTCAGCGACTGGCTGGTCGGCACACCGCTCACGATCTTCTGCATCGCGTCGGGCGCGTGGATCCTGGCGCTGATCGCTCGGCGCTACCTCGGCCGGGTGGTCCGCGGGGCCATGATGCGGCACGACTCGCTGGCGGTACGCCAACTCGGCCGCGTCGGCCTGCCGGTGCCGGAAGCCGACCCTCGGCGGCAGGCCCGGGCCGATTCGATCTCCGGCGTGGTGGGCGGCACCGCCGCAGTGATCATCTGGGTGATCGCGCTCATCACGATCCTCGGTGAGCTGGGCATCGATCTCGGGCCACTGATCGCCGGGGCCGGCATCGCCGGCATCGCGCTCGGCTTCGGCGCCCAGAGCATCGTCAGGGACTTCCTCGCCGGGCTGTTCGTGTTGATCGAGGACCAGTACGGCATCGGCGACGTCGTCGATCTCGGCGAAGCGTCGGGCACCGTTCAGGAGATCAGCCTGCGCACGACCGTGTTGCGGGCCCAGGACGGCACGGTATGGCATGTCCCGAACGGCGAGGTCAGGCGGGTCGGCAACCGCTCGCAGCTCTACTCCGTCGCCATCGTCGACGTCACGGTCGCCTACTCGAGCGACATCGACGAGGTGAAGGCCGTCATTCGGCGTACGGCGACCGAGATGTGCGAGTCCGACGACTGGCGCTCCGATGTGCTCGACGAACCGGACGTGCTCGGCGTCGAAGCGTTCGCCAGCCTCGGGATCACGGTGCGCACACTCGTCAAGACCACACCCGGCCGGCAGTGGGCGCTGCAGCGCGCGCTGCGTGAGGCCGTCAAATCCGCCCTCGACGCCGCCGGCATCGAGATTCCCTCGCAGCGCCTCCAGTAGCCGGGCCGCCACCGTGAATGTCACAATGACGCCGATGAGAAGCGCGGAGGTGGCAACGGCCTGATGGTGTTCGCCCCCGCTCCGTCGACGGCCACGCTCGTGCTCACCGCCCTGGTCGTGGCCGGTGGGTTCCTGGCGTTCAGGCTCATCGAGGACCGCGTCGCTCCGCCGCGGCTGCGTCGCGCCGACCAGCCCGGAGCGCTCCGCAGCGATCCGCCGGCCGTCGTCAACATGCTCACCAACGATGCGACGTTGACCGCCGCCGGATTCCGGGCGACGGTGATCGATCTCGCCGCTCGCGGGTGGCTGCGCGTCCTCCCGCCCGACGACGAAGACGAGCTCGCCCGCGTGCGTCCGGCCGCGACCGCGTTCGAGGGTGATTCGTTGCTGCCGTACGAGCGGCTCGTGCTCCAGCACGTACTCGCCCGCTACACGTCCGAACGCGCCATCCCGGCCCGGTACCTCGCCGTCGACGTGCGCGGAGCGTGGTGGCGCCGATTCGCCCGGCTCGTGTCCGCCGACGCCACCCGTCGCGGCCTGCTCCATCGTCGATGGACCTGGCGCGACCTCGCCATCCCCTTCGCCTTCGCCGCGGTTGGCCTGCTCTGTTGGTGGTGGTCGGCCTCGAGCGGCGACCGCACGGTGGCGGTGGTCGATTCGATCAACGTGCGCGTTGCGTCGATCGTCGTGCTCGGCGCCGCGATCGTGCTCGCCGTGAAGGTCGCCAATCGCATCCGCCACCCCCTGTTGACGCTCACCGACGACGGAGTCGCTGCCGCGCAACAGTGGCTGGCAGTCCGCAGTCGACTGGTCGACGCCGACATGGCCTCGGTGCCGCCCAGCTCGATGGAACCGGGTGACCGGCGGCTCGCGTACGCCACCGCGATGTGTCTGGCCGAGGCCGCGAGCGTCGAACTTCCATTGGCCCGCGAAGACCACTACCGGGCCTGGAGCGCAATGGGCGGCGAGGCACGTCTGGTACGCATCCGCTACCCCCATCGTGTGGGCTACGGCATGGAGCCCTTCGTCGCGATCGGTGTCGGGGTCGCCTTGGCGTTCGGCGGGATGTGGGCCGGGCGCTTTTTCGTCGACGTCGCGCACGGCGAGGCGCTCGACTCGCTCTACGAACGGTTTCCGGAACAGACGGACCTGATCGCCAACATCGCGACCGGCCTCGCTGCGCTGTGCTGGGCCCCGGTCGTGATCGGCCTGCTGATGGCGCTCGGCGGGGCGGCGGACGGGTTCGCCACCGTCCGGCGCACCGGAATCGTGCTGCGCGCTCGGCGTCCGACCGAGGTCAGCCCACTGCCGACACCGCTGCGCCGGCGCCTCCAACGCGATCGTTATCAGCTGTTCATCGCGGTCGACGACGGCACGTCCGACTCGATCCAGGCCTGGCGCTGCACGGAGCGCACCGCCGTACCCCAAGGCGCCCGCGCCACGATCACTGCCACCCCGATGCTCGGCCACGTACGTTCCGCCACCCCCGTCGGTCACGTGCTGGTGGAGTAGTCGGCCAGGACGCGAGGTCGGCGTTCGTCAGGCGACGCGGACGGCATCGAGCACACAGATGCCCGTCACGGTGGGCGTGACCGAGGCCAGTCGGTAGCCGGCCGCCCCGAGCAGATGCTCGTACTCGGTCTCCGTGCGCTCGCGTCCGCCCGTCACAGCGAGCATCAGGACATCGAGCACCTCGAGCCAGGCCCGGCCGACTCCACCGTCGGTTCCGGGTTCGGGCAGGACGCCTTCGATCAACATCACGTGGTCGCCGGGTTCCGCTGAGTCACCCACCGCCGCCAGGATCCGAGCAGCGTCGGTGTCGTCCCAGTCGTGCACGATGTTCATCAGCACCGCGAGGTCGGCCGCCGGCAGGGTGTCGACGAAGAAGTCGCCGGGGCGCAGCGACAGCCGACCATCAGGACGCGGTTGTACGTCGGCGAGGACGTGCGGCAAGTCGAACAACGCACCGTGCACCGCGGGGTACGCGTCGAGGATCGCCGTCACGAGGTGGCCGGCTCCCCCACCGATGTCGGCGATGGTGACGAACGGGGCGAAGTCGACGGCGTCGAGGACGCCCAACACATCACCGCGCGCCTTGGCCACCATGGCGGCGTCGAACGTCGCTCGCTGCTCGTCGTGGTCGGCCAGGTACCCGAAGATGCCGCCCTGGTGGAAGACGGTCGCCGCCGCCGCACCGGTGCGAGCGGAATGGTGGAGGTGCGTGAGGCAGTCCCAGTTCGCCGGCATTCCCAGCATGCGGGCGAACGCACCGACGCCCAGCGGGTGATCGCGACGCAACATCCGTGAGGCGGCGGTATGACCCCATCCGCCGTCGCGCCATTCGAAGAGGCCCTGGGTGGCGACCGCCCGCAGCAAGCGGTGCAACGCATCGGCATTCGCGTCGACAGCGGCCGCCAGCTCGGAGGCGGGGACCGGTGCGTCGTCGATCGCGTCGGCGACGCCCAGGTCGGCGAGTACGTGCAGCGCCCGCGACAGCGCGGCGACCGCGCTGAGGGACATGACGATCTCATGGGGTGGACGGGATTGATCGCTCATGGCGCGATCATCGCCGCCACCCTTCAGATCACCTTTCGATCAGGTGGCCACGATCGACTCCTCGAACTCGTGAGGGCGAAGATCGAGCTCGGCCATGCGCTCCACGTAGCGGGCGTGGCAGCGGCGGGCTTCAACGTGGTGACCGAGCTCGTGTTGCACCCGGATCAATCGGAGGTGGGCGGGCGCGTCGTAGGGGTCGACCGCGAGCAACCGCTGGGCCATCTGGAGACCGCGACTGGGATCGCCCGCCTCGTCGGCCGCCTGCGCGATGTTGCGCAGTGCCTGGACATAGGTCGCCCGGGCACGCTCGCGAATCTCTTCGACCCACTGCTCGTAGGCGGCTTCGGGGAGCACCTCGCCCGCGTACTGGGCGACCACCGCTTCGAGGTCGCCGGACTCGTCGCTGGCGAACAGTGCGTCGAGGTCGACCTGAACCTGTCGGCGGTCGAGTCTGATGGCGGCCCGGTCGGCGACCACGCCCCCACCGAGGACGCGTCGCACTGTCGAGAGCTGCACAGAGAGCCGGGCTCCCAGCCGGGCAAGATCGGCGTCGTCGGGCCACAGGAGGTCGATGACATGTTCACGAGGGACCGGTTCACCGGGTGGTGCCACCGCCAGGCGCTGGCAGAGCAGGCGGGCCCGCCGCGAGCCCCACTCCGACATCGGGACCTCGACGCCGCCGCGGACGACAGCGAAGCCCCCGAGGGTGCGGATCTCCACTGGTGCCGCGCTGGCCACCCGGCGTCGGTGGCGGCGACGTGTCGGTTCCGCTCCGGTGACGAACCGTTCGATCTCGTGGAGCCATCCGTCGACCTCGCCGATGTGCGGCATGTGGTCGACGCCGTCGTGCACGACGAGGCGCGCTCCGGGGATGCGCGCGGCGAGATCCTCGGCCTGGGCTACTGGGATGATCTCGTCGTCGCGCCGATGGAGCACCAGAGTGGGAACGCTCACCCGGGGCAGCAGGTCGGTCACGTCGGTGTGCTCGTACAGCTCGAGCAGGTCGCGCATCGCGGCCGGAGTCGCCGAGTTCCGCTCGTAGCGAGGCCACCAGGCGCGGTACGACTCGCTGGCACTCGGTGCGAGCAGAGCGGGCGTGATGGTGTCGTCGGTCCCATACGTGCCCAGCCAGAACTCGTAGCCCCGCCAGCGCTCGGCCCGTTCCTCGTCGGACTCCGCGCGGCGGTCGACCAACACCGCGCTCGTGGCATGAAGGATCAGCCCGGCGACCCGTTCGGGGTAGGTGGCCGCGAGCAGGACGACCATCGGCCCGCCTTCCGACACGCCGTGCAGGAACGCCCGCTCGATACCGGCCGCGTCCATGACCGCGACGGTGTCCTCGACCCGCTCGTCGAGCAGGGGAACCGGCATCGTGCGGTCGGACAACCCGGTGCCCCGCTTGTCGAAGTGGACCAAGCGGGCGAAGCTCGCCGTGCGTGTGAGCACCCGCCGGTACTCGGGTCGCTCCCACATCAGCTCGATGTTCTGTGCCATGGGCGGGATGGCGATCACGTCGGGCGGTCCGGCGCCGAGCACCTGGTACGCGAGGTTCGCGCCCTGCGCCCGGGCGTAGCGGATCGGTGCACCGTGCTCCACACCTCCAGTCCAGCACATCGCTGGAAGGATGAGCGCCGATCGTTGCGGAGGCCGGTTCAGGGCACCTGCCAGAAACCGGCCTTGAGGTACTCGCCCTGCGGAAACGTGACGGGATGATCCACGTCGTGGCCGGTGCGGGTGATGGTGCGCAACGGCCGGCCCGCCGCGCTCGCCGCCCGCTCGACCGTGTCGTAGAACGCGCCCGGTGTCACCCGGCTCGAGCACGACGCTTGCATCAGCACACCGCCCGGCTCGACGAGCCCGACGGCGAGCTTGGTCAGGCGGCCGTACGCCCGGAGCGCGCCGTCGACCTGCGTCTGGCGCTGCGCGAAGGAAGGCGGGTCGACCACGACGAGCCCGAAACGCTCCCCCGCTCGCGCGAGGCCGGCCATCACGTCGTAGGCATCGCCGGCACGCGTCGAGCGGCGACAGGCGCGCACGGCCGGACGGTCGAGGTTGAGCTCCATGTTGCGGACCGCGGCTGCGAGCGTGGGCGCCGACACATCGACGCTCGTCACCGAACGGGCCCCGCCCGCCGCCGCGTGCACGCTGAAGCCACCGGTGGCGGAGAACACGTCGAGCACGTCGAGGCCGCTCGTCATGGTCCCGACCATCAGGCGGTTCGCTCGCTGGTCGAGGAACCAGCCCGTCTTCTGCCCGCGCCGAACGTCGGCCGCGAAGTCGAGTTCACCCTCGCGGAACGCCACCGGTGCGTCGTCGAGCTGCCCGGCGATCACCTCGCCGTCGGTGAGCCCGAACGTGTCGCCCTGCTGCACCGAGCGGGCGAGTCGGAGGACGACCGCATCGCCGCCCGCCGTGTCGAGCAGCGCGCCGACCACATCGCGAAGGTGCGGGAACCACGCCGCCGTGTAGAGCTTCACCACGACGACCTCGGCGTATCGATCGACGATCAACCCGGGCAGCCCGTCGTTCTCGCCGTTGACCACGCGGTAGGCGAGCTGCGCCGACTCCGGTGCGTCGGTGAACGGGCCTCGCCGGGCCAGGGCCCGCTCGATCGCGGATCGCCACCACAGCGCGTCGATCGTCGCTGGTCGGCCGTGGTGGAGCACCTTGAGCCGGATCGGCGAGTCGGGATCGAACAGACCGATGGCCGCGAACGCTCGCCGGTCGTCGAACACGACGGCCAGATCGCCGGCCGGGCCCGCGCCCGAGACCGACGTGATCGAGTCCGCGAAGATCCAGGGGTGGCCCGAGCGAACGTGGCGGAGCGCATCCTTCGTCACCCGGACCGCGAGTCGCGTCGGCGACACCGAGGGCAATCCGTCGAGCGCGGGGCTGAGCGTCGTCTCGGGCACCGTCCCAGCATGACCGCTCGCCGGATCCGCGCACGGTTTCGGCGTTCGATCCCCGAACCGCTACACACGTGACATGACGGAACCGGCCGATGCCACTGACAACCTGTCGAACCTGGAGATCACGAGCCTGTTCGGCATCGCCGGCAAGACCGCTGTCGTCACGGGCGGCTCCCGCGGCATCGGGTTCATGATCGCCTCCGGGCTGGTGGCCAACGGTGTCACCACCTACATCACGGCCCGCAAGGAGGCCGAATGCGAGGCCGCGGCCGAGCGGCTGTCGGCACACGGAACGTGCGTCGCCGTCCCCGCCGACCTCTCGACGACCGACGGGCTCGCTTCGTTCGTCGAACGAATCGCCGCCGCCGAGCCGGCGATCGACATCCTGGTCAACAACGCCGGGGCCGCGTGGGGCGCGCCGCTCGGCGAGTTCCCCGAGAGCGGGTTCGACAAGGTCCTGAACATCAATCTGAAGGCGCCGTTCCTGCTGACCCAGGCGTTGCTGCCGATGTTGAAGGAACGGGCCACACCGGACGATCCGTCCCGCGTGATCATGGTCGGCTCGATCGAGGGGATCCGTCCACCGGCTGGCGACAACTTCTCGTACTCGGCGTCGAAGGCCGGCGTGCACATGCTCGGCCGCCACCTGGCGGGACAGGTCGCACGGTCGAACATCACCGTCAACTCGATCGCGCCGGGTCCGTTCGAGTCGAAGATGATGGCCTACGTCCTCGACGACCCGAACGTGCGCGACGCGCTGGCCGCCCGCATCCCGCGCGGCCGCATCGGCACCCCGGAGGACGTTGCGGGAACGGTGATCTTCCTGGCGAGCCGCGCCGGCGCGTACACGACCGGAGCGGTCGTCCCCGTCGACGGCGGCATCTCGACCACCGGCTGACCGAGCACGTTCGCCCGCCGTCGTCAGCGAGCGGCCGACGGAGCCATCACGTACTCTCTCGCTCCGATGAGTTCGATACAGCGAGTGGCGATCAGCACGGGCGGAGGTGACGCGCCCGGCCTGAACGCCGTGATCCGCTCGGTCACGCTCGCTTCCCGGAACCGCGGTTGGGACGTGGTGGGCATCCGCGACGGCTTCAACGGCCTGCTGCTCCCCGACGATTACGACGGCAACGGTCTGATCGAGTTGTCGAGGGAGTCCGTGCGCGGGATCTCCCACCTCGGCGGCACGATCATCGGCTCGACGAACAAGGGGAACCCGACCGCCTATCCCGTCCAGCAGGAGGACGGTTCGTGGGTCGAGGTCGATCGTACGGACGAGTTGCTGGCGCGGTTCGACGAGGCAGGGATCGACGCGCTCATCACCGTCGGCGGCGACGGCTCGCTGACCATCGCGAACCACCTGTCCCGCCATGGGCTACGGGTGATCGGCGTGCCGAAGACGATCGACAACGACCTCGACAAGACCACGGCCACCTTCGGCTTCGACACCGCCGTCGGGTTCGCCACCGAGTGCATCGACCGCCTCTTCTCCACCGCCACCTCGCACGGCCGGGTCATCGTGGTCGAGGTGATGGGCCGCTACGCCGGCTGGATCGCACTCCATTCGGGCATGGCGGCTGGCGCCCACTGCATCCTGATCCCGGAGATCCCGTACTCGCTCGCGCCCGTCGCGGCGACGATCCGCCAGCGCGAGGAGCGCGGCGCCAAGTTCTCCATCGTGGTGGTGGCCGAGGGCGCCGTGCCGATGGACGGCGAGGTGTCGACGATCGGCAAGGCGATCGGTCAGGCGGTGCAGCTCGGCGGCGTCGGTGGCAAGGTGGCCGCGGAGTTGGAGGTGTTGGCCGGCAAGGAGGCGCGAACCGTCGTGCTCGGTCATCTCCTGCGCGGTGGCTCCCCGACGTCGGTCGACAGGCTCCTCGGGTTGCGCTTCGGTGCCGCCGCGGTGCGGGCACTGGAGGAGGGACGCAGCGGCGTGATGGTGGCGCTCGACCCACCGACGGTCACCTACGTACCGCTCGAGGAGGCGACCCACCGGATGAAATCAGTGCCACCCGACTGCGACACGATCCTCACCGCCCGCGACCTCGGCATCAACTTCGGCGACGCCATGCCGACCAACCTGTTCTCCTGACCACATCGTCGTTTGCGTCGGGATTCGAGAACACCTGCCGGTGCTGAATCCCGACGCAAACGTGGATCGAGGGGGTCGTTACTGTGCGGGGATGCCACGCCTCCCCGAAGTCCCCCTCGCTGACGCGCACCCGTTCGCCCAGCGGATCTACGAGATGCTGTTCGACGGGCGCGACCCGGTCGCCGAACCCGGCACCGCCACGGGCACGCCCGGGAACTGGTGGACCGTGTTCGCGCTCGTGCCCGACGCGTTCGACCACACGACGGCGGGCTTCCAGTTCTACCGATCGCCGGACCGCGTGCTCGATCCGAAGCTGCGCGAGCTCGGCCAGATCCGCGCCGGCTGGGTGGTCGGCAGCACGTTCGTGTACAGCCAGCACTGCAAGGCGATGCGCGACGTCGGATTCACCGACGAACAGGTCGACGCCATCCCGGCCTGGTCGGTCGCCGGCTGCTGGTCGCCGGTGGAGCGCGCCGTGCTGGCCTACGCCGACTGCCTGTGCGGCGCCCATGGCCGCGTCCCGGACACGCTGTTCGAAGAGCTCCGACGGCATCTGTCGAGCGAGGAGATCCTCGAGTTCACCTACATCACCGCGACGTATGCGATGCACGCGACGATGAGCCGCGCCCTGCGGCTCGAGTACGACGACGTCGACGATCCGGTGGTCGAGGTCGCCGACCCGAGCGGGCGCCGTGCCGGCCTCGACGTGATGTCGATGGTCGACACCGACTGACACCGACTGACTGTGATCGAGTGATCCCGAAGTTCCCCGCGACGATGCGCTGACCGCTCGACCTGCTCGGAATTCAGGGAGGCGGCTACAGGTCGCCGAGGATCTCGCGGCGTTTGGTCTCGAACTCCTCCGGGGTCACGAGGCCACGGTCGCGGAGATCGGTGAGCTGCTGGAGCCGCTCGCTCGACGATGGTCCCCCGGCCGGCGCCTCGGTCGGCACACCCAGCATCGCTTCGCGCATGTCGGCGGCGGCGCGCTTCGAGTCGGCCTTCTCGTCGGCTTCGACCTGGGCGAAGATGACGTTGCGCACGTTCTCCGGATCGGGGATGTTCTCGAACACCGAGTCGCCCGTCTGGCCCGCCGACTCGATGACGACCACGCCGTTGTTGAGGATCCGCGCCATCAGGTTCTGGTTGAAGTTGACGTTGTTCACCCGGTTGAGGGGAATCGACACACCGTGGCGGTGGAAGAAGCCGCTCTGATAGGCGACGCGCTGATCGGTGACGGCGAAGCGTGTCGTCTGCCACTGGGCGAACTGATAGACGACGTCGCACACGAGGATCACGAGCCCGAGCACGATCACCCAGAACATCAGCGTCTCCATCGTGCCCGACCAGGAGATCCAGAAGTACCCGAGGACGAGGAGGACGACGACGCCGATGACCTCCTTCCAGAAGAACCACCAGTGGGGGTGCGAGTGCAGCACCATCGTCTCACCCGGCATCAACTCGAGCTTTGGACCTGCCATTGCCGCAGCGTAGTAAACACAGGACGTGGAAGAGTTCGATGTCATCGTCGTGGGGGCCGGTATCTCGGGGATCGGCGCCGCGGTGCACCTCCAGAAGCTGTGCCCCGATCGGACGTTCGCGATCCTCGAGGGCCGGGCCGACATCGGTGGCACTTGGGACCTGTTCCGCTACCCGGGGGTCCGCTCCGACAGCGACATGCACACGCTGGGGTACAGCTTCAAGCCGTGGAACGCGTCGAAGGCGATCGCCGACGGCCCTTCGATCATGTCGTACCTCCGCGAGACGGTCGCCGAGCACGGGATCGACCGGCACATCCGCTTCGACCACCTCGTCGAGCGGGCGGAGTGGTCGACCGCTGATGCCCGCTGGACCGTGACCGCCACGCGCTCCGACACCGGCGAGGCGGTCACACTCGCGTGCAACTACCTGTTCATGTGCTCGGGCTACTACAGCTACAAGGGCGGGTACCTGCCCGAGTTCGCCGGCATCGACGACTTCGAGGGCACGGTCGTCCACCCGCAGGCCTGGCCGGACGATCTCGACTACCGCGGCAAGCGGGTCGTCGTGATCGGGTCCGGCGCCACCGCGGTGACGCTCGTGCCGGCGATGGCCGAGGATGCGGCACACGTGACGATGCTGCAGCGCTCCCCCACCTACGTCGTGTCCCGGCCCGCCGAGGATGCGATCGCCAACACGCTGCGCAAGGTGCTCCCCGACGGCACCGCGTACGATGTCACGCGGCTCAAGAACACGACGCTGCAGCAGGTGATGTACAAGCGGATGCGCAAGGAGCCGGAGAAGGCCAAGCAACAGCTGCTCAAGTTGGTGCGCAAGGAGCTCGGCGACGACTACGACGTCGACACGCACTTCACGCCCACCTACTTCCCGTGGGACCAGCGGCTCTGTCTCGTGCCGAACAGCGACCTGTTCGATGCCATCAAGGAGGGCCGTGTCGATGTCGTCACCGATCACATCGACACGTTCACCCCGACCGGGATCCGCCTGCAGTCGGGCGCCGAGCTCGACGCCGACATCGTCGTCACGGCCACCGGGCTGCAGCTCGTCACGCTCGGGGAGATGGACTTCTTCGTCGACGGGGTGCAGGTCGACTTCTCGAAGACCTGGACCTACAAGGGCTTCGCGTACTCCGATGTTCCGAACCTGGCCTCGTCGTTCGGCTACATCAACGCGTCGTGGACGCTGCGTGCGGACCTGATCTGCGAGTACGTGTGCCGGCTCCTGAACCACATGGCCGACACCGCGACCGTCCAGTGCACCCCGCGCCTGCGGGCGTCCGACGCCGGCATGGCGGAGCGTCCGTGGATCGAGAACTTCTCGTCGGGCTACATGCAGCGCTCGATGCACCGGTTCCCGAAGCAGGGCGACCGCGAACCGTGGATCAACCCGCAGGACTACCGGCGCGACAAGAAGATGTTCAAGAAGTCGCCGGTCGCCGACGGTGTCATGCGCTTCGCTCGCGCTCGGCGCGCTGACGAGCCAGCCACGTCGTCGCCGCCACCCGGCCGTTCTCGTACAGCTGCTCCTGTTGCCGGCGGTTGATCCCGAAGTCGGTCGAGCGCACGCCGGTCGTGTCGACGAAGATCGTCCGCTTCACCACGTCGGGGTTGTTGATGTGCATCCGGTCGTACCAACTCGTCAACGTGCCGACCATCGCCTTGCCGAGCGAGATCAGGCCGGTCACCGTGCGGCCGCCCGTGCCCGGTGACTTCTCCGCCGACAGCTTGATGCCGATCGTCGGCCAGCGCGGTGCAAGGCCGTCGGTGCGGTCGAACACGTCGATCGGGAAGTTCGACAGCATGCCGCCGTCGAGCAGCCACGACGTCTCCCCGGTCGGGCGTTTCAGCTTCTTCGGTCGGAAGAAGAACGGGATCGAGGCCGAGGCCCGGACCGCGTCGGCGACGACCTGACGGTCGGGTTCGAGGCCGAACTGCGATCGGAACACCCACGGCAGCCGGAGCAGGACGCTCTCGGTGACATCGGAGACGTGCACGACGAGGCGGTACTCGTGCTCCGGTGGCAGGCACGAGTCGAGATCGTGGCGGCGCAGGTCGGCCCAGGTGACGACACCCTTGTCCCGCAAGCGGTCGCCGACGAACGTCTCGACGTAGCGGCCCTCGTACACGCCCTGATGGATCGTCAGCGACACCAACTGTCCGATCACGGGCACCCGGTTGAGCCATCCCGCGTCGCGGAACTTCGTGTAGTCGAGCGACGTCATCACGTCGAACATCTCCGCCGACGTCATTCCCGCGGCCACGAGCGCGCCGACGATCGAACCGGCCGACGTGCCGGCGATCCGTTCGAACCGGTAGCCGGCCTCTTCCAGGACGCTGATCGCGCCGACGAGCCCGATCCCCTTCACGCCCCCGCCCTCGAGCACGAGGTCGGCGCGCCGCTCCGCCGGGTCGTCGGCCATCAACCCATCCGTCAGCCCGCGGGCGTGACCGTCCGGGCGAGGATGCCGAGGGTGGCCCGCAGGGCGCTCTCCGGGATCACCGGGAAGATGGCCCGCTCACGCCACACGTCGTCGATCTCTGACCAGTCGTAGTACGACGTCACGACGGTCGCCCCGTCGTCGCCGGGCTCGAGCCGGTACCCGTACACGTGGCCGATCTGCGGCTTGATCAGGCCTTCGATCGTCCACGCGATCTCCCGGTCCTGCTCGTAGGTGACGATCTTGACCGTCACGTCGTACTCGCCGAGCGGGAAGTCGTTGAGCGCCTCACGGTCCATGTGGATCACGAACGTGTCACCCACCGCCGAGGCCGGCTCACCGGTCGAGGACATCAGCATGCCCGAGGCATCGATCGACACGTGTCCGTCGGGGTCGCGGAGCACGGCGAAGATCGCCGCTGGGTCGGACTTGATGGTGCGCTCCACTTCGATGCGTTCGGCGGTTGGTGTCGAGGTGTCGGTGTTCATGTCGCTCATCGGCGCATCCTCCCACAGCGCCCGGCGGCGATCGGACGCGAAGCGCGACTCAGTTCCAGTCGCGGCGCGTGCGCGGCATCGAACTCGAACCGTCGGGGGCATCGCGCACGCCGAGCACCTGGTGCAGCTGGAGCCCGCCGTCGAGGAACCCGTTGATCGAGCCCGACATGTACAGCTGCCACACCCGAGCGCGCCGCTCACCGACGAGTGAGACGGCGTCGTCCCACCGACCCTCGAGGTTCGCCACCCAGTGTTGCAACGTCGTGGCGTAGTGCTCGCGAAGGTTTTCCACGTCGCGGATCTCGAAGCCGGCCCGCTCCATCGCCAGCAGCGAGTCGCCGACGTCGATCAGCTCGCCGTCGGGGAACACGTAGCGATACACGAAGCTGCGCCGGCGCAGCTTCGAGCCGCCGCACGACGAGATGGCATGGTTCAACAGTCGGCCACCGTCGCCGAGCAATTCGTAGAGGTGGTTGTAGTAGGTGTCGAGCTTGGCCGACCCGACGTGTTCGGACATGCCGATCGAGCTGATGACGTCGAACGGCCCGTCGTCGACCTCGCGGTAGTCCTGCACCCGGATCTCGACGAGATCGTCGAGACCGGCGTGGGTCACACGACGTCGGGCGTAGGCCGCCTGCTCGGTGCTGATCGTCACCCCGACCACCCGGGCGCCGTAGTGGGCCGCGGCATGCATCGACATCGAGCCCCATCCGCACCCGACGTCGAGCAATCGCAGCGGTTCGGCAGAGTCGCCGCGTGCCGCTGCTTCGTGCAACCCCAACTTGCGGCAGATCAGGTCGTGCTTGGCGGCCTGAGCCGCCTCCAACGACGTGTCAGCCTCGACGAAACGGGCACACGAGTACGTCATCGCCGGCCCGAGCACGATCTCGTAGAACGCGTTGCCGACGTCGTAGTGGTGGCTGATCACGGTCCGGTCGCGCCGCAACGAGTGGCGGCGGCCGTGCGGCACCAATTCCTCGGTCGGCACCGGAGGCGGCGAGGTGCCGATGCCGCCGAGTTGGCGGACCGCGGCGGCGAACCTCGGCACCGCCGCCGCCTGCACCCGCTTGCCGTGGGGGCTCCCGTTCTGCAGCGCGCGCAGGATCTCGGCGACCGAACCGATCGCATCGAGGTCGCCGGACACGAACGCACGGGCCAAGCCGAGCTCGTCGGGCGACCACAGGATTCGACGGAACGCGTCGAGAGAGTTGACCCGGAGACGCCCTGGTCCGTCGTGCCGGCCGATCGTCGAGCCGTCCCAGAACTCGATCTCGACCGGCGGCTCGCCGAGCAGGCCGTGGAGCGCCGGCCCGACGACATCGGCGACCGCGGTGCCCGTCGGAGCAGCCCCACGATCCCCCGGTTCCGCGACTTCGATGTTGCTCTCGGTTCGAACAGCGCTCACGTGGCCTCCCACACTCTGCGATCCGTTACCCCCTCAATGTTGCCTCGCCGGCCGGCGACGTGCAATGCCTCAGGCGTCACGCGGCCGCAGCGAGCAGCTCCACTCCCAACGGATCGGTGGCCAGGCACTTCTCGAACGCCCGCCGGACGAACGGCTCACAGTCGCCGAGGAGCCGGTCGGCCACGCCTTGCACGGGTTCGACGATCGCCTCGTTCCAGTCGTCGGGCCCGAGCGCGTGCACCGTACGGGCCAGCGCCGGCCGGTCGGCAGCACCGCCGGCTCCCACCGGCGCGTACGTCTTGGTCACGACGGTGCGGGTGAGGCGCCGCTGCCAAGGCGCCAGCCTCTCCCACGTCTCCACTGCGACCGCCCAGTAGAAGCTCTTGTGCACCGACTCGTGGGACCGGAGGCGCCTGAACAGCGTCTCGTGCAGGGCCAGCTCGCCCCGTGCCTGCAGGATCGTGTCCATGCGGTTGTAGGCCGCCATGGCGAGGTGCTCGTTCATCGCGCCGGCGAGCGACCAGATCGCGGTCACCACCTCGTGGAGCGCTTCGGACCGCTGCGCGAGTTGGCTGATCAGCCGGTTGTGGATCGGCAGGCCGGCATCGCCGATCGGTGTCGGTTCGAGCCCGAGATGCCGCATGAGCTCGCCGAGCGCGCGGGCATGGCCCTGTTCGTCGTCGGTCCACACCGCGAGGAACTCGTCGATCCGTGAATCGCGGCGAGGCATCAACGTCTCGATCCCCGAGGCCACGACGACCGCCTCGACGCGCTGCGCGTATTCCAGCGGTGCCGCCAGGTCGCGGACGACACCGGCCGGGTCGCGCACCGTGAAATCGATCTCGTCGAACACCAGCGGTGGCTTGGTGAACACCCGGCGCAGCGTACCGTCGATCGTCATGGGTCAGGATTTTCGCGCAGTGACGCCCGGGATCCAACCACGGACGCCGGCGTTCCGTACGAGCCACGGCAACGCGGCGATGAACACGCCGGCCGCGACGACCGGCCACACGACGTACGCCAGGCTTCCCACCGCGATCTCGAGCTCGAAGTAGCTCCGGCCGGCGGGCACGGCGACCACGAGCGCGGCGCCGGCGGCCATCGCCGCGACGAGCACGACCTTCCACGCGACGAGCGGCCGGCTCACGGTGGCGAGCACGACCAGACCGAGCGCGAGCAGGGCGAAGGTGACGAGCGTCCGGGCCTCCTCCAGCGTGTCGCCGCCTGGCCCACGTGACAGCTGGAACGTCGCGAGCGCGGCGATCCCGACGGCGGTGCCGGCAGGGAGCGAGAACGGCAGCACCTTGTCGAGGAAGCCTGGCCGGACGAGTTCGGTCGACGGCGCGAGCGCCAGGAAGAATCCGGGGACCCCGACACTGAACACACCGATCAGGGTGAGTTGGCGCGGGAGCAGCGGGAACGGGTCGCGCAGCAACCCGATCACCACCGTGAGCAGCACCGCGTAGGCGGCCTTGGTGAGGAACATGTTCGCCACCCGCTCGATGTTGTTGATCACCTTGCGGCCCTCGTCGACGACCACCGGCAGCGTGGAGAACGCGTTGTCGACGAGCACGAGATCGGCGACCGACTTCGACGCCTCGCTCCCCGACCCCATCGACACGCCGAGGTCGGCATCCTTGAGGGCGAGGACGTCGTTCACCCCGTCGCCTGTCATCGCCACGACATGACCGCGCGCCTGGAGCGCACGGACCATGTCCTGCTTCTGACGCGGGGCGACCCGCCCGAACACGGTGCTGCTGTCGAGCACACTCCCGAGCTCGTCGATGTCGGTGGGCAACCCGCGGGCGTCGATCGCGGCCCCGCTGGTCTCGACCCCGGCCCGTTGGGCGATCGCCTGGACCGTTTCGGGGTTGTCGCCCGAGATCACCTTGAGCGTCACGTCCTGCTCGCGGAAGTAGGCGAGGATCTCCTCGGCGTCGTGGCGGATCTCGTCTTCCAGCTCGACGATCGCCAGCGTGGTGGATCCGGCCGGCGCCGCGTCGCCGTCCGGACCGTCGGCCGAGTTCACCAGGGCGAGCAGGCGTTTGCCGGCCGAGCTGAGCTCGCCGACGAGCGCGTTGGCCGGATCGCCTTCGCCCAGGAGGAAGTCGGGCGCGCCGAGATACATCCATCCGTGCCCGTCGAACTCGACGGCCGACCACTTCCGCGCGCTGGAGAACGGCTCGACGGCGACGACGTTCCACGACGGTGTCTCGCCGACCCCGGTCGCGATCGCCTGCATCGTGGCGTTCGGCGCGTCGTCGGTGGCGGCGAGCGCGGCCAGGGCGAGCTCGGCCTCGCCGGGCGGACCGTCGCCGAATGCGTGGACCTGGGCGAGCACGATGTCGCCGGTGGTGATCGTGCCGGTCTTGTCGAGGCACAGCACGTCGACGCGGGCAAGGATCTCCACGGTCGGCAGTTGCTTGGCCAGCGCGTTCCGTCGGGTCAACTGCAGCATGCCGGCGACGAAGGCCACGCTGGTGAGCAGCACGAGGCCGTCCGGCACCATGGCGACCGCAGCGGCCACGGTCCCCTGGACCGCGTCCTGCCAGCGGTCCTCGGAATGCAGGAGCGAGAAGAACAAGGCGATCGATGCCACCGGGATGATCACCGTGAGCCATCGCAGGATTCGGTCGACGCCGTCGCGGAGCTCCGACCTCGCGGTCGCGAAGGTCTTGGCCTCGGACGCCAGCGAGCTGGCGAAGCTCGCCGCGCCGACGGCAGTCGCGACCACCCGGCCCGAGCCGGCCACCACGAAGCTTCCCGACAGCACCGTGTCGCCGGGCGCTTTGGTGACGGCTCTGGACTCGCCGGTGAGCATCGACTCGTCGAGCTGCAGCCCGACCGAGGCGAGCACCGTCCCGTCGATCGCGACCTGCCCGCCGATCGACAGTTCGACGACGTCGCCGAGCACGATCTCTTCGACGTCGATCTCTTCGCGCCGGCCGTCGCGGATCACTGCGGCCACCGGTTCAGTGAGCACCTGCAGCCGGTCGAGCTCGCGCCGGGCCCGATACTCCTGCACGATGCCGACGACCGAGTTCGAGAAGACGACGCCGACGAACAGGCCGTCTTTCAGGTAGCCCGCGATCACGATCAGCACGAACAGCGTGACCATGATCGCGTTCACCGGCGTGAACACGTTGGCCGCGACGATCTGCGCGAACGAGCGCCCAGGCGGCGCCGGCGACCGGTTCACCTGCCCGGCCTCGACGCGCTGGCGGACCTCGTCGGCCGTCAGCCCCAGTTCGTCGGCGCCGACGTTCACCGCTGTGTTCATCGGGCGACTCTACGGTCAGGCGAACACCTGGCCCGGTCGGCGCATCCCTTCCCCAGCGGTGAACTTTGCGGATCTGCTGACCCTGACGGTTGCCAGATCCGCACAGAACCGCGATCGGGGCCCCACCTCGTTCTCACCGTCAGTCGGTGACGTACCCGTCGCACGTGCCGCGGGTGAGCGCGTCGACGAAGGTGACCGCCCCACCGAGCACGACGCCGATGGCCTCGTCGTCGAATGCCTCCGGGCCGGCATCGACGACGGCGCCGAGGTCGACGATGTACTGCTCGGCCGCCGCTTGCCCGTCGGCATCGAGCAGCCCGAGGTCGGCCTGGCCCGCCGACACGAGCTCGTACAGCGCCGCGGCGTCCTCGTACGTGGTGGCCGGCGCGGCCGGGTCGAAGACGGGCGGGTCGTCGGTGGCGACGAGATCGAGCGCCAGCGCGATCGACGTCAGCGTCTGCTGCTCGAGCTTGGGGAAGTCGACGATGTCGATCTCGTCCTGAGCGGTGTGGTAGCAGGCGTTGTTGGCGTCGGTGAAGAAGACCGACGGCACCCCGGCAGCGACGAACGGCGCGTGATCGCTGCGGCCCTGACCGAAGAGCAGGCTCAGCGCCAACGTGTCGAGCGACGACGCCTCGCTCGCGGCGCTCGCGGCGGCGATCAACGGGGCGCCACCCGTCTCGGCGCCCACCATCACGGTGCTGTTCGCCGCGGACGGCAGGAGGTTCGCACCCTGGATGTCGAAGTTCATGTAAGCGACGGTCGACTCGACCGGCACCAACGGATCGGCGAGGTACGCAGTGGCTCCGAGCAGGCCGTCCTCCTCGGCGTCCCAGAACGCCACCAGCACCGAACGCCGGGGGGTGCCGGCCGCAGCGATCGCGCGCGCGGTGTCCATCACCACCGCGACACCGGTCGCGTTGTCGGTGGCGCCGTTGCAGATGTCGTCGGCCGGATCGTCGGTCGGGCAGTCGTTGCCGACGTGGTCGTAGTGCGCCCCGATGATCACCCATTCGTCGGCGAGGTCGCCGCCGGGGATCACGCCGACCACGTTCGTACCCGCGACCGGCTCGGATCCCGGATGGGGAATGATCTCGAACGGCTGCAGGTACCCGTCGCGGCCCTGCGCATCCGCCAGTGCCGGCTCGGCGAACTGCTCGAGCTGGCCGATCAGGATGTCCTGTGCGGCGACGGAGTACTCGGTCTGGTTGTCGCGTCCGTTCAGTTCGTCGGAGGCCAGGAGCTCGACGAGCTCCGGCGCCGACATGGGGCCAGGCTCGTCGACGGCATCGGTCGACGGTGGCGCGTCAGTGGTCGCGCTCTCGGTGGACTGCGGCGTGGACTCGACGGTGGTGCTCGACTCCGCCGTCACCGGGGCATCGGTCGTGAGTGCCTCCGTCCCGGGCGCCGCGGTGTCGGCGGGGCCGGACTCGCCGGAATCCGAACTACACCCGGTGATCGACAGCCCGACGGCGGCGATGGTGACGAGCGCGGCGACTCGCTGGATCTTGATCATGGACGGCACTCTTCCAGAACCATCGCCGCGCGGGCCACATCCGGTCAGATCGAGTCGGCCAGGTCGTTGACCTGCGGCCGGACGATCATCGTGTACGTGTCGGCGATCGCGGCCTCGCGATGTTCGCGCTGCGCGGCAAGCCGTTCGGGGTCGGTGACGACCGCCATGAACGCCCGCTTGCTCGGGAACAGGTTGAAGCGCACCTGGTGCCAGGCGCGGCCGTCTCCGACGATCGTGCCTTCGACCGCGAACCATCCCGAGACCACGACGCCGTGCTTCGCGGCCACGACCGCAGCTGCCGAGCTGTAGGCCTCCATCTCGGTCGGTGTCACGTGCGCCTCGGCCGCGTCGGCGAATCGCAGGACGTGGAGCACGACGACCGGCCCGTCCTGCGCGGTCGGGGGGAACGGCACGTCGGCCCAGTCGACCGGCGTCACCCCGGGCGGCGCCTCGGGGAACGGCATCGGCTGACAACCGATCACGATCGTGCGGTCCATCCCGGCGTCCTTGTGTCGGTGCGCCTGCTGGAACTCGGGTCGGGCCTGCATGTCGATGAAGGAGCGCCGGGTCGGGTACTTCACGACGCCGACGCGGTCCCACACCACGTCGTCGCCGAGCAACTGCTGGTCGACCGTACCGAAGAAGACCGGGCGCGCGCCCACCGCAGCGAGTGACTCGAGCGGCGTGTACAGGTCGTCGGCCTCCTGGCCGGAGATCGTCGACACCTGCCCGTCGCCGTAGTCGGCAACGGCGCGGTACTTCATCAGGTTCACCATCCACACCGGGCCGTCGGCATCGGGAGGCGTCGTGGCGAGCCGGGTCGCGTACTCGCGATCGATCTGCCCGTAGCGAGGCGCGGCGGTGCTCATGGCGCTCCGATCACGTCGATCAACAGCTGCGCCAACGCCGGGCTGGCATCCTCCTGGAAGAAGTGGTGGGCGCGCTCGATCGTCACGTGCGGCTGGCCGGCCGCGCCGGGCACGCGCCGGTGGAAGATCCCGTCGCCCCCTCCCGTGATCGGGTCGCTGTCGCTGAAGCAGGTGACGAACGGCTTGCGCCACTGTTCGAAGACCTCCCACGCTGCACGGTTGGCTGCGGCGGCCGGATCATCCGGGCCTGTCGGCACGAGCGAGGGGAAGATGCGCGCCCCCGCCTTGTACGAATCGTCGGGGAAGGGAGCGTCGTACGCGGCGACCTCGGCGGCGCTCAACGTGGTGATCGTCGCCGACTGGATGAGGAACCCGACGTCGAACACCGGGGTCTCCTGGCTGAACTTCTGCCAGGCGAGGAACGCGGGGCTCATGGGCGCGTCGCCGGTCGGCAGGCCGGTGTTGCCGATGACGACACGGTCGAACCGGTCGGGGTGCTCCGCCACGACCCGGAGGCCGACGAGCCCGCCCCAGTCCTGGCCGAAGAACGTCGCCCCGGTGAGGTCGAGGTGGTCGACGACGAGCTCGGTCATCCACGCCACGTGGCGGGCGTAGGTGTAGTCGCCCTGCTCGCTCGGCTTGTCGCTCCGGCCGAAGCCGACGAGATCCGGCGCGATCACCCGGTGGCCGGCGGCGACGAGTGGCGGGATCATCTTGCGGTAGAGGTAGCTCCACGACGGCTCGCCGTGCAGCAGCAGGATCGCAGCGGCGTCGGCGGGGCCTTCATCGATGTAGTGGACCCGCAGCGTGCCGTCGGCGACCGCGTCACCAACCTCGGCGTAGTGCGGCTCGAAGGGGTAGTCCGCAAGCTCGACGAAGCGGTCGTCGGGGGTACGCAGAACATGCATGTCAGGTTCCTTTCGGTTCGATCTCGACTCGGTGCAGGTCGTCGCCGAGCTCGATGCGCCCGGTGAAGTGCTGGGCTGCCAGCTCTCGCCAGTCGTCGCCACCGCCGGACGGGAACGACGGCACGTAGTGCGTCAGCACGAGTGTGCCGGCCCCGGCGCGGGCGGCGGTCTGGGCCGCTTCCTCGGGTGAGGAGTGGTAGTCGAGCGTGTCCTGCAACCGCTGGATCGGCAGTCCGGCGATGATGTCCTTGCGGATGACGGTGTGGACCAGGGCGTCGGCGCCGGCACAGAGCTCGTCGAGCGACGCGCACGGAATCGTGTCGCCGGCCGCCACGACAGCTGCCCCGCCGTGATCGAACCTGAACCCGATGCTCGGATCGACCGGCTTGTGCTCCGTCGGCGCCGCGGTGATCGTCACCTGGCCTCCGAGCTGCACCGGGCCGGACTCGACCTCGACGATGTCGATCAGCGGCCCCTGGGTCAGGTCGGGGTGGTGAGCCAGGCGATACCCGATGTCGGGGCCGAGCGACGCCAGGATGTGGCCGACGGTCTCGCGCGTGCCGACCGGCCCGACGATGCGCAGCGTCGTCGGTTCGAGGCTGGTGACCCACTGGGTGGTGATCAGGTCGCCGAGATCGGTGATGTGGTCGCTGTGCAGGTGCGTGATCAGGATGGCGGTCAGCGCGTTCGGGGCGACACCCGCCGCGACGAGTCGCATGACGACGCCGCGGCCGCAGTCGACGAGGTAGTGCTCACCGGCCGCCTGGATCAGGGTGGCGGGACCGGCCCGGTTGGGGTCGGGCATCGGGCTTCCGGTGCCGAGCAGGGTGACGGCGATCATTGGCGACTCATCTCTGCGGCCGCAGCCGCGGTTCGGGCGTCGGCCGAGGGCGGCGACACCAGTTGGATGACCACCTCGTGCAGCGTGCCGGTGAAGGCGAACGGTGCGTCGTAGCGGTCGGAGACCGCGGAGCCGTGGTCGAAGCCGACGCTGGGTCCGACCGACGACATCATCCGCATGAACAGCGGCAGGTCGGCCGCGCCCGCGGCGACACCGTCGACCTCGAGCTCGACCCGGCCATGGGTGCCGTCGCGGCGGAACCTCGTGACGAGGGTGGCGTCGCCGGTCGGCACGGCGACGCTCGACTCGACGACCGTGTGGTCGTCGAACGCGTTGTAGTCGACGACCAGCCGGTCGTGCTGCACGAACACCGACACCCCCGAGTTCTGGGTTCCGGTCGCGTACAGCACCCCCTCGTCGCCGGGCTGCCGTGTGACTCGGGCCGTCAGATCGAACGATCGGCCGCCGATCGCGGCCGACGCCTGACCGGGCAGCGGCGACATCGGCGGCCGGTACACATAGCGCCGGTCCGGAGGGTGTGGCGAGTTCGCCCGGAACCGCACCCCGAACAGTTCGACCATGCGATCGTCGAGCGGCAGCACACCGTGGCGGTCGGCCTCCTGCCACCACAGGTCGATCAGTTCGGCGAGCTTGTGCGGCTCGGTGGCGGCCAGGTCGTAACACTCGGACCAGTCGTCGCTCAGGCGGTACAGCTCCCACCGCTCGGTGTCGTAGTCGACACCGGCCTGGTGCTTCGAGACCGCCTTCCAGGCCGCCTCGTCCCCGGTGCCGCCGCCCTCGATCGCGATCAGCGCCCGACTGCCGGCCATCTCGAAGTACTGGAGTGTGTTCGCCGGCGACGCGTCCGCTGACGCGAGCACCGGGGCGAACGACCGGCCCGTCACCGGCAGTTGCTCGATGCCGCGGTACCGGCTGGGCGCGGTGACACCCACGAGCTCGTAGATCGTCGGCGCGACGTCGGAGACGTTGACGAACTGGCTGCGGCGGGTTCCCGCCTGGCCGGCGTCGACGCGGCACGGCGCGTGCACGATCATGGGCACGTGGACGCCGCCTTCGTGCGTGTTCTGCTTGTACCACTTGAACGGCGTGTTGCCGCACTGCGCCCAGCCCCACGGGTAGTTGGTGTGGCTGTGCGGGCCGCCGATGTCGTCGATCCGTTCGATCGCCTCGTCGGGCGTCTCGAGGATGCCGTTGAAGAACTTCATCTCGTGCATCACCCCGAACGGACCGCCCTCCTGGGACGCGCCGTTGTCGGTCATCAGCACCAGGATCGTGTCATCGAGCCGGCCGAGCGAGCGGAGGCCCTCGACGAGACGTCCGATCTGGTCGTCGGTGTGGTCGAGGAAGGCGGCGAACGCCTCCTGCAGGCGGCACGCAAGGCGCTGCTGGTTCTCGGGCAGGTCGTCCCATGCGTCCACCCCGGGGTTGCGCGGCGCGAGTTGCGTGCCCTCCGGCAGGAGCCCGAGCTCCACCTGACGGCGGAACCACCGCTCGCGCACGACGTCCCACCCCTCGTCGTATCGGCCCCGGTACTTGGCCAGGTACTCCGGCGGCGCCTGGTGTGGCGCGTGGGTGGCGCCGAACGGCAGGTAGAGGAAGAACGGCCGGTCGGGCCGGACCCCCACGCTGTCGGAGAGCATCCGCAGGGCCTGGTCGACGAGGTCTTCGCTGAGGTGGTATCCGTCGGCCGGCCCCGCCGGCGGATCGATCGGATGGTTGTCGCAGACGAGGTCGGGATGGAACTGGTCGGTCTCGCCTTCGAGGAAGCCGTAGAACCGGTCGAAGCCGCGGGCGAGCGGCCACTGGTCGAACGGCCCGGCGGCCGAGCACTGCTCCATCGGCGCCAGGTGCCACTTGCCGACGCAGAACGTGGCGTAGCCGGCCTCGCGCAGCACCTCGGCGACGTTGGCCGCGTGGTTCGACATGTGGCCGAGCTGGTTCGGGAAGCCCGTGTTGAAGTTGGCCACCGAGCGCATCCCCACCGCGTGCTGCGAGCGGCCCGTGAGCAGCGACGCCCGCGTCGGCGAGCACAACGGCGTCACGTGGAAGTTGGTGAACTGCACGCCGTCGGCCGCGAGCGCGTCGATGTGCGGGGTGTCGATGTCGGAGCCGTAGCAGCCGAACTGCGCGAACCCGGTGTCGTCGAGCAGGACGAACACGACGTTCGGCGCATCGGGTCCGGGGTGCGGGGCTTCGTCGAACCAGGGTTCGGAGTCGGCGAGGGTCCGCCCGATGGTTCCTTCGAATCGCGACGATCTGGTCATGTGTCCTCCTGTGGGCTCGCGCCGTCCGCCCACTGCTCGATCAGGATCGTGACGGCAACGATCCAGCTCCGCTCGATCTGCCGGGCGGTGCGGGCGTGAGCCGCGCTCATCACCTCGAACGCCTCGGGTGAGGTGGTCGCGTCGACGACGGCGAGGAGGTCGGCGGTCTGCTGGCCGGTGAGGTGCTCGGTCTCGGTGGCGAAGTGCCGTCGGGCGTGGTCGGCGAGTCGCGAACGCAGCCGCGCGATGCCGTCGGCCATCGGCTGGTAGTCGAGCGCGCGTTGGCGGGCGACGTGGATCAGCGGGCCGGCCGTCTCGTACAGCTCGAGGCGCGAGCCGACGAAGCGCCGGACGCGTTCGTTCAGGTCCGCGCCCGGCTCGGTGTCGACCTCGCTCGCCACGTCGAGCAGGTGGGCGTACTGTTCCTGGAACCGGTCGAACGCCTGGCGTTGGAGGTCGTCGAGGCCGTCGAAGTTGCGGAACACCGACGAGACCGACACGCCGGCACGTTCGGCCACGTCGTCGACGGTCGGCGGCACCTTGCCGTCGCGGATCGCGGCGAACACCGCGTCGACGACCGCCCGCCTGGTCCGTTCGCGCCGAGCGTGCCGGCCGTCGGTCACCGTGTCGCGCTCCCCCGTCACCACATCGCGTACGTTAGCGCGCCAACCGGGGTATTGCGAATCAGACTCGCAATACCTTGTTCATGGCGAACGGGGGTGACCTGGCGGGGCGACGGCGTCGACCGCGTCACGAACGGTGGGGAAGACGCGGCGCGGCGCGCCGTCGCCCTCGACCGTCTCGAGGATGTCGCGCACCTGGCCGATGTCACGCGCGAGCACGAAGCGGACACCGCGGCCGTCGAGCTGCTGCGAGAGCTTCATCAGCTCGTCGGCGGCGGTGACGTCGATGTACGGCATCGACTCCCCGTCGAGCACGACGGCCACCGTGTCGGCCCCGATCGAGTCGAGCACGGCCAGCCGCACCGCATCGGCGTTGGCGAAGAACAGACCGCTCTCGGGCCTCAACACCACGACGCCTGGCACTGGGGCAGCGTCGGGAGCACGTTCCACGTCGACCCATCGGCCCCGGCCCTCGGGGGTGCGGCCGAGCACGGCGATGTGCGGCTTCGACGCCCGGTACAGCAGGAGCGCCATCGACACGCCGATGCCGATGACGAGGCCAGGGAGCGTGTCGAAGAACAGCACGCCGAGCAGCGCCGCGAGCGCGGCGATGAAGTCGGGGCGGGCGAACGGACCGTAGATCTCACCGAGCGTGCTGCTGTAGACGCGGTAGAGGTACTTCAGCGACTCGATGTCGACGAGTTCGATGACCGCCGCGATGACCACAGCGGCCAGCGTCGCCTCGGGGAGCTCCTCGAACAGTGACGTCAGGAACAACAGCGTGAGCACCGTCAGTCCGGCCACCACCAAGCCCGACAACTGCGTCTTCGCGCCGGCTGCTCCGTTGACCGCGGTCTTCGACAGACTCCCGTTGACGACCATGCCCGACGACAACCCGGCGGCGAGGTTGGCGGTGCCGAGGCCGAGCAGCTCGCGGTTGGCGTCGATCTCGTAGCCCTCCTTGGCGGCGTAGGTCTTGGCCGCGCCGAGACCCTCGGCAAAACCGATCAGGACCACGCCGATGCAACTTCCGGCCAAGGCGAGCACATCCCCGCGGGCGGCATCGGGAAGGCCGAACGACGGCAGGCCGGAGTCGATGTGGCCGACGATGGCAACGCCCTCGTCGGCGAGGTCGAGGAGCTTGACGACCGCGACCCCGAAGGCGACGGCGACGAGCGACGCGGGCACCACGGGCGCGATCCGCTTCAACCCCATCACCAGCGCGAGCGAGCTCATTCCGACGGCGAGGGTCCGCCATTGCGTGTCGCCGAGGTTGCTGACGACTCCCCACAGCTTCTCGAAGAAGTTGCCCGACTCACCCTCGATGCCGAACAGCTTCGGCACCTGACCGATCATGATCGTGAGAGCGAGGCCGACGATGAAACCCTTGAGCACCGGCTCGGAGATGAAGCTGGCGAGGAATCCGAGCCGCAACAGACCGAAGATGATCGCCGCCACACCCGTACAGATCGCGAGCGCCACCGTGAGCGCGGCGTAGTTGTTCGCATCTCCGGTCGCGATGTCGGCGACGATCGCTGCGGACAACGCCGCCGTGGCCGACATCGGCCCGGTGACCAGGTGGCGGGAACTGCCGAACGCGGCGTACAGGATCAACGCGCCGGGTGCGGCGTAGAGGCCGACGACGGGTGACACCCCGGCGATCGTGGCGTACGCGAGCGACTCGGGAATCAGCACCGCCCAGACGGTGAGGCCGGCGATGACGTCGCTGCGGATCCAGCCCGACCGGTAGCCCCGGAGCGAGAGAAAGAGCTTCGGGACCGGCACCGACACTCGGCCCGAAGGTAGCACTCGTCGCCGGAACGACGGCGTTGATAGGTTCGATCGAGGACCACCACTCGTCACCAGAAACCACTCGTCACCGAGAACCACTCATCCCCAGGAGACCAGGATGGCAATCGACACCTTCGTAGCGATCGTCGGCGTCTACGCGAACGAGGCCGACGCCGAGGCCGACTACGAGCTCGTGAAGGATCTGCACGTCGAAGCCGGCCTCATGGACGCCTACGATGCGGCCCTGATCAGCCGCCGCGACGACGGCAAGGTGAAGATCACCAGGAAGCACGAAACGCCGACCCGTGTCGGTGGCGTGCTCGGAGGCGGTGTGGGGCTGGCGACCGGACTCGTGGTCGCCCTGTTCCCGTTCGCCGCCATCGGTGGCGGCCTCCTGCTCGGCACCACCGCCGGCGGTACGGTCCTCGGTGCGGTCGCCGGCCATGCGGCCATGGGGATGAGCCGCAAGGACCTCAAGGAGCTCGGCGAGCAACTCGACGCCGGCGAGGCCGGCCTGATCGTCGTCGGCGTGTCCGATCAGGAGGCGCGCATCAAAGAGGCGATGAAGCGCGCCGAGAAGCTCGACCAGAAAGAGCTCACGGCCGACACCGATGCGATCGAAGCCGACGCCTCCGGCTGACGACCGAATTCACCCCGCTCGAACCCCCATCACGAAGAGGAACCGCCATGCCCGACGCACTCATCATCGACACCTGCCGCACCCCGCGCGGCATCGGCAAGCAGGGCAAGGGCGCGCTCGCCCACCTGCATCCGCAGCACCTCGCCTCGACCGTGCTCGCCGCGCTCGTCGAGCGCAACGGCTTCGACACCGCCGACGTCGACGACGTCGTGTGGGGCACGAGCTCGCAGGTGTCCGAGCAGAGCGGCGACCTCGGCCGCATGGCCGCGCTCGACGCCGGCTACGACGTCAAGGCGAGCGGCGTCACGCTCGATCGCTTCTGTGGATCGGGCATCACGGCCAACAACATCGCCGCCACGTCGATCATGGCCGGCATGGAGGATCTCGTCATCGCCGGGGGCACCGAGATGATGTCGCTGCCGAAGAAGGGCCTCCTGCCCATGGGCGCGAACAACAAGCACCTGCAGGAGATCCACCCGCAACCACACCAGGGTGTGTGCGCCGACGCGATCGCCACCCTCGAGGGCATCCCCCGTACCGCGCTCGATGCGCTCGCGGCCGAGTCGCAGGCGCGGGCCGATCAGGCGATCCGCGAGGGCCGCTTCGACCGCAGCCTGATCCCGGTGCTGAACCTCGATGGCACCGTCGCCCTCGACCACGAGGAGTTCCCGCGGCCCAGCACCACCGCCGAGTCGCTCGCCCAGCTCGCCCCGAGCTTCCCCGCGCTGGCCGACTACCGCCACGAGAACGAGCCCACCTACCGCGAGCTCGTCGCCATGAAGTTCCCCGACCTGGTGATCGAGCATGTCCACCACGCCGGCAACTCCTCCGGCGTGGTCGACGGCGCAGCCGCGGTGTTGATGGCCAGCCCCGACTACGCCAAGGCGCACGGGCTGAAGGCTCGCGCTCGCATCGTCGCCACGGCGAACATGGGCGACGACCCGACACTCATGCTCAACGCTCCGGTGCCCGCGGCGCGCAAGGTGCTGGAGCGCGCCGGGCTGACGCTCGACGACATCGACCTGTTCGAGGTCAACGAGGCATTCGCCGTGGTGGCGGAGAAGTTCATGCGCGACCTCGATCTCGACCGCGACAAGGTCAACGTCAACGGTGGCGCGATGGCACTCGGTCACCCGATCGGCGCCACGGGAGCGATCCTGATCGGCACCGTGCTCGACGAGCTGGAACGCCGCGACGGTCAGTTCGGGCTGATCACGATGTGCGCCGGTGGTGGCATGGCCCCGGCGATCATCATCGAACGCGTCTGACGCACGATCTGGGTCGGGCGGTCCCCCACCGTCACTTGACGAAGTAGACGATCGACACGATCACGCCGAACACGACGACGAACGCCCGGAGCTTCTCCGGCGGGAGCCACGAGGCGAGCCGTCCGCCGATGTTCCCGCCGATCAACGCCGCCGGTGCCATCACGAGCACCAGCGACCAGACGACCTTGCCGGAGAACGACAGGAACACAGCCGCGAACAGGTTGACCACGAACGCCAGGATCAGCTTCACCCCGTTGAGCCGGTTCAGCGGGAGGTCGGAAAACACACCGAGCACGGCGATCAGCATGATCCCGAGCCCGGCCCCGAAGTAGCCGCCGTACACCGCGGCCAGCCCGACGCACGCCGTCTGGAGCACGCGATGGCTCCCGTGCGCGTGCCCGGGCCGGAACGCCCAGTTGCGCAGGCGGTCCTGCACGGCGAGCAGCACCGAGGCGAGCAGGATCAGGAACGGGACGAGGGCGCGGAACACCGACTCGCTCGTGACGACGAGCAGCAACGATCCCACGAGCCCGCCGATCGCCGACGCCAGGAGCAACGGTTTGACGGTGCCGCTCAACCCGTCGAGGTCGTGGCGCTGGGCGATCACGCCGCCGGAGTAGCCGGGGAGCAGCGCGACCGTGTTGGTCGCGTTGGCCTGGACCGCCGGCACGCCGATCGCGGTCAACACCGGGAACGAGATGAGGGTGCCACCCCCGGCGAGGGCGTTCACGGCTCCCGCCGCCGCCGCGGCGAGGGCGGCGCCGACGTGGGCGAGCACGGAGATATCGGTCATGGGCGCGGCGTCAGAGCGTAGCGAGGCGCTCCACGATGGACCCGATGACGGGCTGGTGACCCACGACCATGCCAGGTGGACGCGCTGGCACGGTTCAGCTGTCGATCATCACCATCTTCTTGGTCGGCTCGTCCCACTCGAACAAGTAGGAGGTCGGGTCACCGTCGGCCGCCGGGAACGGCCCATAGGTGCGCTCCGTCGGGTCCCCGGGGATCGTCAGCTTCAGCCCTTCGAGGGCCGCGTCGAGGGTTCCGTAGTTCAGGTTGGCACCCGCCCGAGTCAGCAGGGCCCTGGTCAGCCAGATGTCCGGGCAGGCCTGGAACGCGGCCTGGTAGGGCTGATTGGACTGATCGCTGGGATCGAACCCTTCGGGTGCTGGCGTGTCGACGCCGGCAGCCGTGAGAATGGCCACGCATTCTTGGAAGGTCGCCTCTTCCCAGCGCGCCTGGTCGGGCCCGTACCCGCCGCCGGCCAACGATCCTTCGAGGATCGAGGTGTCGGTGGTGGCGGCGCTCGTCCAGTAGGCCCGTGCCCCGATCAAGTCTGTGAACAGCAACTGCGGGCGGAACGATGTGTCTTCGGACATGTACGTCATGTAGCTCGGCACACCGATGCCGACCAGCAGGACCGTGTCGGCTTGGGCGGCTTTGAACTTCTCGCCGATCAACTTGACACTGTTCTGGATCGCAGCGGTGTCATCCGTCGGTGCGTCCATGACGCCGACCTCGACCGGCTCGATGCCCAGTTCGTCGAGCACCGGCTCCACGTTGTCGGTGTAGTCGGCTTTGTCGGCCGCGGCGTAGAAGACTGCCACCGAGCCGTCGAGCTCGCCCATGTCGGCGAACTGTCGCGTGATCCCGGCCGCCCTGTCGGCGTCCGATATCCACGTCGCCCACGGTGCGCGCGCCCGGGCGTTGAGGTCCGGTGTCATGCCGCCGCCGACGACGGCCGTGCCGTGCACTTCCAGCGGGCACATCGTCGCCTCACCCAGGAAGAATCCGGTGATGAGGAACACGTCGTCGTCCTCGGTGAGCTTGAGACACGCGGCTTCTGCACCGGCCGCATTCGTCGGGTCGATCGGTGCGAAGACCGCTTCGACCTGGCGACCGTTGATGCCTCCGTTCCCGTTGATGTCGGCGACGAGCGCGTTGTACACGTCGAGGTGCGGGCCGAGGTCGAAGTCGATCCCGACCGCCTTGAGCGACTCGGCGTCGACGTAGGTGATGCCGATCTTCACCGTGTCGTCGGTGACGCCAGGGGCATCACCGGTGAGCGACTGATCGACGACGTCTGCCCCTGGGGCCTCGGTGTCGACCGGTGTGGTGTCGTCCGGCGCTTCGGTGTCGGCAACCGTGTCGACCGGCTCGGTGTCGGGCACCGCCGAGTCGGCGGTCGTCTCCGCCGGAGCGGCGGTGGTGTCGGCCGAGTCGTCGTCGCTGCCCGACGAACAGGCCCCCCAAGATCCCGATGGTGACCAGTCCCGCGCAGGCCAGTACGGCGCGTCGCGAGCGCGGTCTCTGTGTGTGCTTCATGTCTCCCCCTCGTTGTGTTCGTGG
>CAZYWK010000008.1:67580-70338 GCA_964651825.1 uncultured Ilumatobacteraceae bacterium
TGTGTTCGTGGTGTTCGTGGTGGTGTTCGTGATCAGGACACCGGCACGGGGCATCGGTCGTCGATGAAGTGCCGGACCTCGCGGTCGAGCTCGCGCTCTTCGGGGGTACCGCCGCCGAAGAAACCGTGGGGCGCTGCCTCCAGGACGTGAAGATCGGCCGGGATCGACGCGGCGCGCAACTTGCGGTGCATGCGAACTGCGTCGGACAAGAGCACGTCGCGAGTTCCGCTGGCCAGCAGGGTCGGCGGGAACCCGGCGGAGAACTCGCCGAACAGCGGTGAGAGGTAGGGATCCGTCTGATCGTGTGAGCCGGCGTACAGGGCCGGGCCGCCGCCCTCGTCGGATGTGATGACGGTGTCGACTCCGAGGTTGGTCCGGAACGTGTCGCCCGACTGGGTGAGGTCGAGGGCCGGCGTCAGGAGGATGGCTGCCGCGGGGAGTGGGCTGCCTCCGTCCCTGGCCCTGAGGATCGTTGCCGCCGCGAGGTTCGCACCAGCGGACACACCGCCCACGACGACGTGGTCCGCGGGGCACTCCTGGAGCAGGGCCTCATAGGCGGCGACGCAGTCGTCGACCGCGGCGGGAAACGGATGATCTGGTGGCATCCGGTAGTCGACGGACCAGACACGCATCCCATATCGCGTCGCGGTCATGATGCCGGTCAGCCGGCTGACGTCGCCTCCGCCCATCGTGAACGCTCCGCCGTGAGCCTCGAAGTAGACACGGGTGTCGTCGCGGTCGAGCCCGGCCGGACTGATGTCGTAGATCGTGACACCGCCGACCGTGCGTTGTTCGACCTGGACAGCATCTTCGGCAACGTGGCCGGACTCCACGAGACGCTGCCCGATGATCTGGTCGACGATGGTGATCAAGTTGCGCCAACCCTCGGCATCGTCCAGCGCAGGCCCCGGCGGCATCATGAGCGGACCCCGGCCGAGGTACGCCCGGGCCTCGGCGCTCAGCGCCGTGGGGACGGGAACGGAGCGAGCGGGTACCTCGAGGTCCGGGAAGTCTGGGTTCGCGGTCACCGTTGGCCGCCGGGATGGTGCGACGCCTCGTAACGGGCGACCTGGCCCACGGCGTCACGGCTGCGCACCAACACAGGTGTGGTCATGGGATTCTCCGTTCTCTCTTCAACTGCGGCAAGGTTCCGATGTTGCTCTGCGCCGCCCCCCGGCCTTGCTGCGATCGCTGGACAGCGTCGCGGGCCGACCTTACTGATCCTCACGCGCGACACCCGCGCAACAGGTCGAGGTACAGCTCGTCATCCGACTGGCGGCGGGCGGCGGTGCCACCACCACGCCACAATGGGCCGATGCCATCGGCCGACACCACCGCGAAACCTGCCGTCGCCCACGAAGCCGACCGTCACGACCTGATCCGCGTCCACGGTGCACGCGTGAACAACCTCAAGGACGTCAGCGTCGAGATCCCGAAGCGCCGGCTGACCGCCTTCACCGGCATCTCCGGTTCCGGGAAGAGTTCGCTGGTGTTCGGCACGATCGCTGCCGAGTCGCAGCGCATGATCAACGAGACCTACAGCACGTTCGTCCAGGGCTTCATGCCGACCCTCGCCCGCCCCGACGTCGACGTGCTCGACGGGCTGACGACCGCGATCATCGTCGACCAGGAGCGGATGGGCGCCAACGCCCGCTCGACCGTGGGCACCGCCACCGATGCCAACGCGATGCTGCGCATCCTCTTCAGCCGGCTCGGTGACCCGCACATCGGCTCGTCGCAGGCGTACTCGTTCAACGTGGCCTCGGCCCACGGGTCGGGGGCGATGGTCGTGGAGGGCAAGTCGGCCAAGGCCGAACGGCGGACGTTCTCGATCACCGGCGGCATGTGCCCGCGGTGCGAGGGCATGGGCAAGGTGAACGACTTCGACCTCACCGCGCTCTATGACGACAGCAAGTCGATCAGCGACGGCGCGCTGACGATCCCCAACTACAGCATGGACGGCTGGTACGGCCGCATCTTCAAGGGTTGTGGGTTCTTCCCCGCCGACAAGCCGATCCGCGAGTTCAGTGAGCAAGAACTCGACGCGCTGCTCCACAAGGAGCCGACGCGGATCAAGGTCGACGGGATCAACGTCACCTTCGAAGGGCTGATCCCGCGGATCCAGAAGTCGTTCCTGAGCAAGGACGTCGACGCCATGCAGCCGCACATCCGGGCCTTCGTCGAGCGGGCGATCACGTTCACCGCCTGCCCGGACTGCGACGGCACCCGGCTCAGCGAGTTGGCCCGCTCGTCGAAGGTCCGCGGCATCCACATCGGTGAGGCGTGCGCGATGCAGATCAGCGACCTGGCCGAGTGGGTGAGGGCGCTCGACGAGCCGTCGGTCGCGCCGTTGCTCACCTCGCTCGGCGAGACGCTCGACTCCTTCGTGGAGATCGGCCTCGGCTATCTCAGCCTCGACCGGCCGGCCGGCACGCTGTCGGGCGGCGAGGCCCAGCGGACCAAGATGATCCGCCACCTCGGGTCGTCGCTCACCGACGTGACCTACGTGTTCGACGAGCCGACGATCGGGCTCCACCCGCACGACATCGCCCGCATGAACGACCTGTTGCTGCGCCTGCGCGACAAGGGCAACACGGTGCTGGTGGTCGAGCACAAGCCGGAGACGATCGCCATCGCCGACCACGTGGTCGACCTCGGCCCGGGAGCCGGCGCCAGCGGTGGGGAGATCTGCTTCGAAGGCACCGTCGAGGGGCTGCGGGCGAGCGCCACGCTGACCGGCCGGCACCTCGACGACCGG
>CAZYWK010000009.1:0-48991 GCA_964651825.1 uncultured Ilumatobacteraceae bacterium
CCTCGTCGACGAGCAGGTGGTAGGCGCGCCGCGCGATCTCCACCTTGCGCTCGACGGTGTCGGCCTGGCCGACCTCGTCGAAGGCCATCACGATCACGGCCGCGCCGTAGTCGAGACAGACGCGGGCCTGTTCGAGGAACTGGTCGACGCCCTCCTTCATCGAGATCGAGTTGACGATCGGCTTGCCCTGCACGCACTTCAGGCCGGCCTCGATCACGCTGAACTTCGAGGAGTCGATCATCACCGGCACCCGGGCGATCTCGGGCTCGCCGGCGATGAGGTTGAGGAACGTCGTCATCGCCTCGACGCCGTCGATCAGCCCGTCGTCCATGTTGACGTCGATGATCTGGGCGCCGTTCTCCACCTGGTCGCGGGCGACCGCGAGGGCGGCCGGGAAGTCGCCCTCCTTGATCAGCCGGCGGAACTTGGCCGAGCCGGTGATGTTGGTGCGCTCGCCGACGTTGACGAACGGGATGTCGTCGGTCAGCGCGAACGGCTCGAGCCCCGACAGTTCGAGGCGCGGCGTGCGAACGGGCGGGACGCGGGGCGCGACGCCGGCCACGGCCTCGGCGATCGCGGAGATGTGGGCCGGCGTGGTGCCGCAGCAGCCGCCGACGACGTTGACGAGACCCGCCTCGGCGAACTCGTGGACGAAGCCCGACGTCTGCGACGGCTGCTCGTCGTAACCACCGAGCTCGTTCGGCAGCCCGGCGTTGGGATACACGCAGATGAGCGTGTCGGCGATCGCCGCCAGCTCGGCCACGTGCGGGCGCATCTCCTCGGCACCGAGGGCGCAGTTCAGCCCCACGGTGAGGGGCTGGGCGTGGCGGATCGAGTGCCAGAACGCGGACGGGGTCTGGCCCGACAGCGTGCGGCCCGACCGGTCGGTGATCGTGCCGGAGATCATCAGCGGCAGCGTCGTGCCGGTGCTCGCCATCGCCCGCCGCGCGGCGACGATCGCCGCCTTCGCGTTGAGCGTGTCGAAGATCGTCTCGATCAGCAGCAGGTCGACGCCGCCGTCGATCAGCGCCTCGATCTGTTCGCGGTACGCGTCCGCGAGCACGTCGAACGTGATCGAGCGGTAGCCCGGATCCTCCACGCGGGGCGAGATCGACAGCGTGGCGTTGGTGGGGCCGACCGCGCCGGCGACGAAGCGCCGCGTGCCGTCTCTCCCGTGCGCCTCCTCCGCCGCCTCACGGGCGACGCGTGCAGCGGCCATGTTGAGCTCGACGATGTGCTCGTGCGTGCCGTAGTCGCCCTGGGCGATGCGGGTGCTCGAGAACGTGTTGGTCTCGACGATGTCGGCGCCGGCGAGCAGGTAGTGCAGATGGATCTGCCGCATCGCGTCGGGCTGGGTGAGCACGAGCAGGTCGTTGTTGCCGCCGAGGTCGTGCGTGTGGCCTTCGAACCGTTCGCCGCGGAACTGGTGCTCTTGCAGACCGAGCGTCTGGATCTCGGTCCCCATCGCACCGTCGAGCACGAGGATGCGTTCGCGGGCGAGGGCGCGGATGGTGTCAGCGGTGTTCATCACGAGTTCCTTGCGAGTTCCTTGAAGAGCTTCCTTGCCGGCGGGCGGTCCAGATCATCACGGTCAGTCCGCCGGTGGTCGGGCCGTCATCAGTCGAGTCCCGATCGCCGGAGGGGGGCCGCAGCGTACGGCTCGATTCGATCGAGAGGCCGGCGTGGCCGAGCCAGCTCGCCACGTCGGCGTCGTCGAAGCCGAGGCGCCGATGCGCGCTCGATTCGCGGAGGAACTCGAAGGCGTGCGGGGCGAAGTCGACGACGAGGAGGCGGCCGTCCGGGGCGACCATCCGGCCCGCCTCGAGGATCGCGCGGCCCGGGTCGTCGAGGTAGTGGAGCACCTGGTGGATCACGACGAGGTCGAACCCGGCGGGTGGGAGCGGTGGCAGGTAGACGTCGCCCTGGCGCAGCTCGCACGGCGTGGTGAGATCGCCGACATTGGCCCGGGCGACCGCCAGCATCGAGTGGCTGGCGTCGAGCCCGACGAGCCGTTCGGCTCGGTCGGCGAGGAGCTGGAGCATGCGGCCGGTGCCGGTGCCGAGGTCGAGCACGCGGCCGAGCGGGCCGGGGCCGACCTCGTCGAGGATCGCCGCTTCGACGTCGTGCTGGCTGGCGTGCAGCGAACGCTCCTCGTCCCAGATCGGGGCGATCCGCTCGAAGTACTCGGCAGCGGCCTCGGCCCGTCGTTCACGGACCTCGTGCAGCCGGGCCAGGTCACGGGCGAGCTCGCTGTCGGCAGGGTCGACGACGGCGAGGATCTCGGCGACGAGCGCGGCGATCGGGTCGTGCTCGACGAGCCTGTAGAACGCCCACGCACCCTCCCGCTGGCGGGTGACGACGCGGGCGTCGGCGAGCAGCTTCAGATGACGCGACACGCGGGGCTGCGACTGGCCGAGCACCTCGGTGAGGTCGGTCACCGAGAGGTCGCCCCGGTCGAGCAGCGCGACGATCCGCAACCGGGTCGGCTCGGCGACGGCCCGCAGCACGTCGAGCGTGTCGGCGACCGGCAGCTCGTGGCGCACATCTGGCCGTTCGGCGAGCAAGGACATCCCGGCAGGATATAAGGACATCTACATATCCGTCAACCATTCTATGAATGGAGGAGTCCGGCAGGCAGGGTGCCATGGGTCGCACTTCGGATCGGGAGGTGGCGACGCGGGGTTACGGTTCCTCCGATGAGCGACGTGTTCCATCTCGGCCTCGCCCGCGACGACCTCGGCGGGGCGACGATCGCCATCGTGCCGGGTGATCCGGCGCGGGTCGAGCGGATCGCGGCGCGGTTCGACGATCCGCGCCCGCTCGCGGCGCACCGCGAGTTCACGTCGTGGCTCGCAGACGCGGACGGGATGCCGGTCGTCGTGTGCTCGACGGGCATCGGGGGGCCTTCGACGTCGATCGCCGTGGAAGAGCTCGCTCAGCTCGGCGTGCGCACGTTCCTGCGGGTCGGCACGACCGGTGCCATCCAGCCCGGCATCGCGCCCGGCGACGTGATCGTGTCGACCGGGGCGGTCCGCCTCGACGGGGCGAGCCTGCACTTCGCCCCGATGGAGTTCCCCGCCGTCGCCGACTTCGAGTGCACCACCGCGCTCGTCGCCGCGGCGAAAGCGGCCGGTGTCGAACCGCACGTCGGCGTCACCGCGTCGTCCGACACCTTCTATCCGGGCCAGGAGCGCTACGACACCTACAGCGGCCGGGTCACCGAACGGTTCCGCGGCTCGATGGCCGAGTGGCAGGCGATGGGGGTGCTCAACTACGAGATGGAGTCGGCCACGCTGTTCACGATGTGCGCCACCCAGGGCCTGCGGGCCGGCTGCGTCGCCGGCGTGCTCGTCAATCGCACCGAGCAGGAGACCCCCGACGAGGAGACGGCGCAGCGGATCGAGTCGACGTCGGTGGCCATCGTCGTCGACGCCGCCCGCCGGCTGCTCACGAGCGGCTGAGGTCGTTGGCCGAGACGAAGGCCCGGTAGACGTCGATCAACGACTGCTTCTGCGCGTCGGTCAGGAGGTCGTCGGTGGCGATCACCGATTCGGTCGACGGCGCGTGGCCGGCCTCGTCGTCGTGGCGCAGGTACTTGAGGAGGCGGTCGGCCGGCACGTTGAGTGCGTTGGCGAGACCGGTCACGACTCGCACCGACGGTTCGTGGAGCCCTCGCTCGAGCTGGCTCAGGTACGCGTCGGACAGGTCGGCGAGCCGGGCCAGCTCGCGCTGGGACAGCTCGGCGAGCCGGCGCTGGCTCTTGATGAAGTCGCCGAGTGCCTTGACGCCCGGCGCCACGAGGTTGGCACGGTCGTCGGCGTCGCCGGTCATGACGCGATGATGCCGCCCACGTCGTTCCCGGGGGAAGTCGGTGGGCGGCTCATCGGAGGGCGACTATCCGTCAGTTGGACGCCGTGGACTTCTTGGCGGCAGCCTTCTTCGCGGCGGACTTGCGGGCGGGCGCCTTCTTGGCGGCGGCCTTGGTCGCCGGCACTCGCTTGGTGACCTGATCGACGATCGTGTCGGCCTGCTCGTTCACGAGGCCGGAGATCGTGTCGGCGGCGGCCGGGGCGTCGACCTTGATCATCGTGACGACGCGCTGGTTGAACTCACGGTTGACGGCGACGGCGCGCTCGACGAAGTCGAGGTAGCGCTGGCCGTTCTCGGCCGGCGTCGGCAGGCGGTCGGCGAACGGGAGCTCGACCGGGAAGGTCTCGGCGACTCGTTCTGCGGTGGCGACGGCAGCGTCGACAATCCGGCGGTTGGTGTCGACGACGAGGTCGAGCACACGCTCGTTGGTGGTCTCGATGCGGTCGGTGAACTTCTCGGTGAGGTTTTCGAACTGCTCGCGCATGGCGTCTCCATTTCGATGGTCGCGATCACGTTGCGTGATCGATCTGGTACTGCGTACTTTATCACGCATTCCGAGACACGCAACGCCCGTGCGTACTATTTCTCGCAGGGGTCTGCGCGAGTCGAGGAAGCGCCAGCGACCGTCCGGGCCAGTACGGCCGAGCCAGTCAGGACGGCTGGTTGAGCTCGATCGAGTTGCCCGTCGGATCCGCGAGGAACGCCTGGCGGCACACGCCGGGGATCTCCTTCACCGTCGACACCTTCACACCGCGCTCGGTCAACGTCGCCGCCGCGGCGTCGATGTCGTCGACCTCGACCGCGAAGTGCTGCCCGACCGGCGCCTCGAAACCGGTGGACTCGATGAGGTGCAGCTGCTGCTCACCGAGCGAGAACCACGCGCCCGCGAAGTCGAACGGCGGCCGGTCGAGCACCGGCAGTTCGAGCACGTCGCGGTAGAACTCCACGGCGGCGTCGACGTCGGTCACGTTGATCGATACGTGGTGGACACGCCGGAACATCGCCCCAGTCTGACACGCCACGACCCGGGCGATGTCCGGGCACCCGACCGCGACGTGCTGGTCGTCAGCGAGTCCGGCCGCGCAGGCGGTCGAGTTGGCGACGGTCGCGCTTGGTCGGTCGTCCGGCGCCGCGCTCGCGTTCGAACATCATCACGTGGTCGTCGCGCTCCGGAGGCGGCGGGCTGTGATCGACGAAGCAGGTCTCCGCGACCGGCGCGCCGACGCGCTTGGCGATCAGCGTCACCACCTCGCAGATCCGCACCCGATCGTGGAGGCGGGCCTCTACCCGGTCACCGACCTTGACGGGTGTGGCCGGTTTGGCGGACTTGCCGTTGACCTTCACGTGCCCGCCGCGACACGCCGCCGCCGCATCGCTGCGCGTCTTGGTCAACCTGACCGCCCACAGCCACTGATCCACACGCACCGACTCGATCAGGCCAGCCTGCCAGACCCGCGCCTGCTGCGGGCGAGCAGGACTCGCCGAGGAGGGAATCGGCCGGCGAGGAGCACGGGGACATCTCCATCGCTTGGCCTGGGAACTCGGCGACCGCTGGGCACCATTTCGGACGTAGCAGATCTGCGGGGTGCCCCTCAGCCGGTCGCGGCGGGGATCTGCTGGGTGATGCAGTGGACGCCACCACCGCCGTAGGCGAGGGTGGCACCGACCTCCAGACCGAACACCTCGCGGCCGGGGTACAGGTCGCCGATGAGGGCCACCATGTCGTCGTCGGCGGGGTGGCCGCAGGTGGGGACGACGACGAAGCCGTTGCCGACGTAGTAGTTGAGGTACGGCACGACCACCCGCTCGCCGGCGACCTCGGCGAAGGGCAGCACCGGCACGACCGTGACGTCGAGCGCGCGTCCGCGGGCGTCCACGGCGCCGAGCACGACGCGACGGTCGACGTCGAGGCGCAGCCAGTCGGGTTCGTCGGTGTCGTCGCAGCCCTGCAGCACGAGGTGGCCGGGCGCGGCGAACGCGGCGATGTTGTCGACGTGGCCGTCGGTGTCGTCGTCGAGCGCGAGGCCGTACGGCAGCCAGATCGTGCGCTCGGCGCCGAGCTCGTCGCGCAGCACCGCTTCGATCTCGGTCTGGGTCATCGCCGGGTTGCGGTTCGGGTGCAGCAGGCACTGCGTGGTGGTGACGATCGTGCCGTCGCCGTCACCGGTGATCGAGCCGCCCTCGAACACCATGTCCACGGAGCGCATCGGATGACCGGCCCGTTCGGCGAATCGCGATGCGGCGAGGGCATCGTCGTCGTACGGCACGAACTTCTCACCCCACGAGTTGAACCGCCAGTCCGTCGCCATGAGGTCGCCGGCATCGTCGAACACGTAGATCGGCCCGGAGTCACGGAACCACGAGTCGTCGATCGGCAGCTCGACGATGTCCACGCCAGGGCCGCAGAGCTCCGCTGCGCGCTCGGCCGTGCGCGGCGCAGCGAGCATGGTGACCGGCTCGTACCGGGCGATCGCGTCGGCCACTTCGGCGTGGGCGCGCTCGGCCGCCGCGTACTCGCCGCGCCACATCTCGGTGCGCACGGGCCAGCACATCGCCGTGCCGGAGTGAGGCTCCCACTCGGCCGGCCAGCGCGTCATGCCCGGCCGCTCGGCGTCGTGGTACCGCCGTCGAGGGTGACGATCGGACCGTAGAGCTCCGGTCGTCGATCGCGGAACAGGCCCCACGACGCCCGCTGCGACGCGAGCTGCTCGCGGTCGAACGTGGCCACCAGCACCGCCTCGCCGTCGCGACCGGCCTCGGTCACCTTCTCACCCGTCGCGTCGGCGATGAACGACGAGCCGTAGAACGTGATCTCACACGTGGCGCCGACCTCGTGGCCGAACCGGTTGGCGGCGACGAGCGGCATCAGGTTGGCGCCCGCGTGCCCCTGCATCACCCGCTGCCAGTGCCCGCTCGAGTCCCAGGTGGGATCGGGCGGCTCGCTGCCGATCGCCGTCGGGTACAGGAGCACCTCCGCGCCGAGCAGCGCCATGCAGCGTGCCGACTCCGGGAACCACTGATCCCAGCAGATCCCGACACCGATCGTCCCGTGCGCGGTCTCCCACACCCGGAACCCCGTGTCGCCCGGTGAGAAGTAGTACTTCTCGGTGTAGCCGGGCCCGTCGGGGATGTGGCTCTTGCGATAGGTGCCGAGCACCGAGCCATCGGCGTCGACGATCACCACCGAGTTGAACCGGGCCTGGCCGGCCAACTCGTAGAGGCTGAGCGGGAGCACCACGCCGAGCTCGGACGCGACCGCCGCGAAGTGTTCGACGGTCGGGTGGCCTGCCAGCGGACGTGCCCGGGCGAGGTGCGCCGGGAGCTGGTCCTTGCAGAAGTAGGGGCCCTCGAACAACTCCGGAATGAGAACGATCTGGGCGCCGCGGTCCGCCGCCTCGCGGACGAGACGTTCGGCGGTGAGCAGGTTGTCGTCGAAGTCGTCCGTCATCGCCATCTGCACCGCGGCGACCGTGAGCGCTGTCATCGCGCCGACGCTACTTCGACCCCATCGCCCCTCCGGCTGAGCACCGCGGCACGGCGGCGCGGTCACTCGTCGACGAGCGCGTTGGCCGACCGCCACAGCGCTTCGAGGCGGTCGAGCCGCTCGGTCGCCCGGTCACGGTCGGCAGCAGCCACTCCGACGACCAGGACGTCGAGCAACGCGAGCGTGCCGACATGGCTGTCGAACGGACCCGGCGAATCGGCGGCGACGAGGAACGCGTGGTCGGCGATCGACGCGAGCGGCGAGAGCACGGTGTCGGTGACCGCGACGACCGAGGCGTTCCGCTCCTGCACGAGCCGGAGCGATTCGACGACCCAGCGGTCGTACCGGCGGATGTCGATCGCCACGACGGTCGGCGCGTCGCCGGCGAGGGCGATCGCCCGAGCGGCATCGACGGCGTTGCCATCGAGCAGCGACACGCCGGTGCGCAGCTGGCCGAGATCGATCACGAACTGGAGCGCCACGCCGCGCGACGCCGCGCCGGACAGCACCAGCACGTCGAAGCGTTCGTCGGCGAGCCGTTCCACGACCGCCTGGGTCGCCTCGGTGTCGATGTCGGTCAGCGTGATGGCGACGTTGGCCTGCTCGACCACGGCGTGGTCGCGGACGTCATCGAGGCCTTGACGCTGCTCGCGGATCCGTTCCGCCGCGGGGCGCAACTGACCGCTCAGGTCGCGTCGCACCGCTCGTTGCAGGCCGACGAACCCGTCGAAACCCAGCTTGTTGGCGAAACGTACGACCGTGGCGGCACCGGCCTGCGCGGCGTCGGCCAGGTCGGCCACCGTCCCGAAGGCCACGGTCTGGGGCGCCTCGAGCACGACGCCCGCGATGCGGCGTTCGGCAGGCGTCAGGAGCCCGCCGTTCTCCCGCACCCGGTCGGCGACTCCCATCGCCGGCACGGTACCGGTCACCGCCGACCTCTCGCACGCGAGAGATCGTGAGTCGGGTGTCCGGGGACGATTGATCGTGTTCCAGTCATCAGATAGACTGGAACAAGTATTCCAGACCTGAGAGGGAGGACGTCGGATGACCACGCTGATCGATCGCCGGCCCACCGTCGTCGACGCGGCCGCCTGGATCGTCCCGGCCCTGCCGCCCGGCGCCCAGCTCGACGAAGCGCTGGTCGACGCGGCCGCGCTCGGCGGGCGCACGTTGCCGCTCGAGCTCGACGACGCGCTGCTGCGCTTCACCTCCCACTCCAACGTCGCGGGTGCGCTGCTGATCCGCAACGTCGCGATCGGCGAGCTCCCACCGACACCCGGGTCACCGAGCGCTCCGACCACCAAGGACCTGTCGACCGAGCTGACGCTGCTGACGGTCGCCCGACGCCTGGGCCAACCCGTCGGCTACGTCCCCGAACACGGTGGCCGGATCGTGCAGAACATCGTGCCGACCAGGGCCGACGCCGACCGCCAGACCTCCACGTCGTCGAGCTCGAACCTGATGTTCCACACCGAGACGGCGTTCCACCCGCACCGCCCGCGCTACCTCCTGTTGCTGTGCCTGCGCGGCGACCCGGCGGCGCACACCACGATGGCGAGCGTCCACGACCTGTTCGACGTCCTGGCCGACGACGTCGTCGCGGCGATGTTCGAGCCGCGCTTTCGCACCGCGGTCGACGCCAGCTTCCTCGGCGACCGGGTGAACGAGCTCGGTCCCTTGATGCCGCTCGTGTCGGGCACGATCGACTCGCCCACGTTCGTCTTCGACGCCGACCTCACCGTCGGGGTCGACGCGTTCGCCGAACACGTCGTCGACGAGGTCCGCGCCGCGATCGACCGTTGCCAACGAGCGATCGTGCTCGAGCCCGGCGACCTGCTCGTGATCGACAACAACGTGGCGGTCCACGGCCGCTCGCCGTTCGCGGCGCGGTTCGACGGCCGGGACCGCTGGTTGCAGCGCAGCTTCGTCGTCGCCGACCTCGCACCGAGCGCCGACGAACGCGACGGCCGCGTGATCAGCACCCGGTTCGGTCGCTGAACGACCCGGCGGGTTGGCCCGGTGGCTACCAGTTGTGGCTACGAGTTGAGGAGCCTCGATCGGACGATGTCCTCCTCCGGGCTCGTCAACGGCCGGTTCGACTTCACCCGCACCGTGACGGTGTCGGAGTCCGCCGGCTCGTGGGTCTCGATGTCGTGGAGGAACACCACCCCGGTCAGGCCGACGTCGTTCGACGCCGACGCGAGACGCACCATGGCATCGTGCTCACCGGCACGCTCCCACGCCTCGACCGGGACCTCGATGTCGCTCACCGACGGCAGCTGCGAGAGGTTGGTGACCGACTCGATCGACGCATGACCGGTGTGCCACGTCGCGCCGTCCACCGTGCGCAGCCGGATCGACGCCGAGCCGATCAGGTCGACGGTGCCGCGCACCTCCTTGCCGCCGATCTGGAGGATGACGTCGTCGCCCGCCGCGTACCGGTCCTCGAGCAGGGCCCGCGTCCCGGCGATGACGTCGTTCGCCAGGTGCTGGCCACTGATCGCGATCGCGAAGCCGATGAATCCGGCACTCGAGATCGCGACGACCGGAGAGACCCCGAGCAGGGCGAGGGACGCGAGCGTGGCGATCGCGAAGATCGCCACCGTCACCGAATGGCCGAGCATCCGTGCCACCGCATCGGCCCGCTGGCGTCGACGGATGTCGGCCTGACCGTTGTCGCCGAGGCGATCGAGGCGGACCCGCCACGTTCCGCCCTCGGCGCGCTGGGCGCGACGCACAGCCCGCCGGGTGAGCGAGCTGATGGTGCGGCGCGCCAACCAGGACGCGACGAACGCGACGGGCAACAGCACGAGTGCTTCGGCGATCGAGGTGAACCAGGAGACCATGCCATCGAGCCTCGCAGAGCCAGACGGAACCCCACCGTCACCCGACGTGACATCGCTCACGTCGCAACGGCCAACCTGTTGCGTCGTGCCTGACCCGACACGACAGGTTGGTACGGTCGGGGCGGTGGCACACGCCGAACGTCGGTCCCCGGATCGCCCGTGCCTGGGTTGGCGGGAATGGGTGGGCCTGCCCGACTGGGACGTGACCTTCGTCAAGGCGAAGCTCGACACCGGCGCGCGCACGTCGTCGCTCCATGCCTTCGACCTCCACACCTACGACGTCGACGGCTGCGAGTGGGTCAGATTCGAGATCCATCCGTGGCAACGGTCGACCAACGACCAGGTCACCGCACGTGCGCCGGTGGTCGCCTGGCGGTCGGTCAAGAGCTCGTCGGGTCGCGCCGACGACCGGCCGGTGGTGTCGACGAGCCTCTCCATCGCCGGGACGACGGTCGACGCCGAAGTCACGCTCACCCGCCGCGACGAGATGGGCTTTCGCATGCTGATCGGGCGCGAAGCACTGCGATCCCGCTTCGTCGTCGACCCCGGGGTGTCCTACCGCGGGGGACGGCCACCCCGCGACGTCCGCCAACGCAACCGGGGGCTGTCACCCGCATGAAGCTCGCCATCCTGTCTCGGGCGCCGCGCTCGTACAGCACCCAGCGCCTCAAGGTGGCGGCGCTCGAGCGCGGCCACGTGTGCCGTGTGCTGAACACGCTCCGGTTCGCGATCGACCTGTCGGGTCCGGAGCCCGACCTGCAGTTCCGCGGCAAACCGCTCTCCGACTACGACGCCATCGTGCCGCGCATCGGCGCGTCGATCACGTACTTCGGTTCGGCCGTCGTGCGCCAGTTCGAGCAGATGGACGTGTACACCCCCAACACCGCCAACGGGATCGCCAACTCGCGCGACAAGCTGCGCGCCATCCAGATCCTGTCGCGCCACGACATCGGCATGCCGCGAACGGCGTTCGTGCGGAATCGGCGGGACGTGCTGCCGGCGATCGACCGGGTCGGCGGGGCGCCGGTCGTGATCAAGCTGTTGGAGGGAACGCAGGGCATCGGCGTGATCCTCGCCCCCGACATCAAGGTCGCCGAGGCGATCATCGAGACCCTGCAGAGCACCAGCCAGAACGTCCTCATCCAGCAGTTCGTCGCCGAGAGCAAGGGCCGTGACATCCGCGCCCTCGTCGTGGGCGACCGGGTCGTCGCGGCGATGCGGCGCACGGCGGCAGGCGACGAGTTCCGCAGCAACGTGCACCGCGGTGGATCGGTCGAGGGCGTGACGCTGGACGGGGCGTACGAGCGCGCCGCCGTGCGCGCCGCGCAGATCATGGGCCTGCGCGTGGCCGGCGTCGACATGCTCGAAGGCAACGACGGCCCGCTCGTGATGGAGGTCAACTCCTCGCCGGGCCTCGAAGGCATCGAGCGCGCCACCGACCTCGACGTCGCCGGAGCGATCGTCGACCACGTCGCCAACCAGGTCGCGTTCCCCGAGCTCGACGTGCGCCAGCGGCTGTCGGTCAGCACCGGGTACGGCGTGGCCGAGATCCTCGTGCGCGCGGACGGTGACTTCGTCGGACGCTCGATCGCCCAGGCCGGCCTGCGCGATCGCGACATCAGCGTGCTCACGCTGCATCACGACACCGAAGTGATCCCCAACCCGCGGGAGAACCACGTGCTGCACGCCAACGACCGGCTCCTCTGCTTCGGCCGGCTCGAGTCGATGCGCGACATGATCCCCGCCCGCCGCCGCCGGCGCGCCAAGGTCCGCAAGCTCCCCGACAACCCCCTCCCCGACGACGTCTGACCCGCGACCGGCGCGGCCCTCGCGGCGCGGTCGGCCGCTGTACGGTTCCGGCGTGGGTGACAGCGTCGATCTCGAGTCGATCCAGGCGGCAGCCGAGACGATCCGTGGGGTCACGAAGCGCACGCCGGTCATCAGCTCGGTCGCCCTGTCGAACGACGACGACGGCCACCGCGTCGTGCTGAAGGCCGAGAACCTCCAACGCACCGGGTCGTTCAAGCTCCGGGGGGCCGTGAACAAGGTGGCCTCGCTCGGGGCCGGCGCGGCCCGGGGCGTCACCACGGGGAGCGCGGGGAACCACGCCCAAGCGTTGGCGTTCGCGGCCGCGCACTCTGGGGCGCCGTGCGAGATCGTCGTTCCCGTGGGCGCGCCGATCAACAAGATCGAGGCCTGCGAGCAGTACGGCGCGACCGTGATCGAACATGGCGCCGCGCTCACCGAGGCGGTGGCGCTGTCGAGGTCACGCGCGGCCGAGCACGGCACGACCTTTTGCCCCCCGTTCGACGACGTCGCGGTGATCGCCGGGCAGGGCACGATCGGCCTCGAACTGCTCGACGACATCGCCGATCTCGCGCAGGTGATCGTGCCCCTCGGCGGCGGCGGCTTGGCCGCCGGCGTGGCGATTGCGGTGAAGTCGCTGCGCCCCGACGTGCGGGTGATCGGCGTGCAGGCGTCGGCGTGCGCGCCCTACCTCGGCGATCCCGTCGGCGACGGACCGGTGATGACGCTGGCCGACGGCATCGCCGTGAAGCATCCCGGCGAGATCACCGGACCGTTGATCGGCGCCTGGGTCGACGAGATCGTCAGCGTCGACGAGGACGCGATCGCCGATGCGATGGTGCTGCTGATGGACCGGGCCAAGCTCGTCGCGGAAGGCGCTGGCGCGGTCGCAGTGGCGGCGGTGGCTTCGCGGCTCGTCGCTCCTGCCGGCGATGGGGTCACCTGCGTGATCGTGTCGGGCGGCAACGTCGACCTCGGCCTCGTGCCGGGACTGATCCGCCGGCGCGAGAACCAGGCCGGCCGCCGCCTGTCGATCTTCGCCCGCATCGACGACCGGCCGGGCGCACTGGCCCGGCTGCTCTCGGTGTTCGCCGACGGCGGCGCCGATCTGATCGAGGTGGAACACCTGCGCGAACGCCTCGACCTGCACGTGCGCGAGACCGGCATCCACGCCACATTCGCCATCCGCACGCGCGAACAGGCCGCCGCGCTCGTCGAGCAGGCCCGCCGGAGTGGGTTCGATGTCACACCGGAAGTCAGCGGACCGCGCCTGGACAGCCTACCTACTGGTCGGTAGGCTGGGTTCCGTGAACGAGCAGGACCTCCTCCACGACCTCACCCCGACCGCCGAACGTCTCCTCGAACGCCACCTGGCGACGACGAAGGAATGGTTCCCGCACGACTACGTGCCGTACGGGCGCGGGCGCGACCACGAGATCGGCCACCAGTGGACCCCTGAAGAGGCCGACCTCGCCGGGGCGACGATCACCCCCGAGGTGCGCAGCGCGCTCCTCGTCAACCTGCTCACCGAGGACAACCTCCCCTACTACTTCCGCTCCGTCGAGCAGATGTTCGGCAAGGACGGCGCGTGGGGCACTTGGGTCCGCCGCTGGACCGCCGAGGAGGGCCGCCACTCGATGGTGATCTACGGCTACCTCATGACCACGCGGGCGATCGACCCGGTCGAGCTCGAGCGGTCACGGATGGCGCAGGTGTCGGGCGGGATCACCCCCAGCCCCGACTCGCTCTTCGAGGGGTTCATCTACCTCGCCCTCCAGGAGCTGGCGACCCGCATCGCCCATCGCAACACCGGTGCCCAGCTGGGCGACCCGGTGGGCTACGAGGTGATGAAGCGGGTGTGCAGCGACGAGAACCTGCACCAGCTGTTCTACCGCGACCTGGCCGCGGCCGCGATCGAAGCCGCGCCCGACGTGATGATGATCGCCATGGAGAAGCAGGTCCGCACGTTCGCCATGCCCGGCACCGGCATCCCCGACTTCGACCGCCACGCCGCGCTGATCGCCAAGGCCGGCATCTACGACCTGCAGATCCACCACGACCAGATCCTCGCCCCGGTCGTGCTGCGCCAGTGGGACGCGGCCAACATCGCCGGTCTGACCGGTGAGGGCGCGGCCGCCCAGGAGCGGCTGATGAAGCGCCTGGCCACGAGCGAGCGGGTCGCCCGCCGTTTCGCCGAGCGGCGCGACGCCGCGCTCCAGCCCGCCTGACGAGCGGTCCCGCCGACCGGCGCTGCTCCAGGCCCGAGCCGCCCGACGTCACGACGGGGAGCGGCGGGGTGCTACGAATGCGCCATGACCGACCTGCTCACGGCCTACGCAGCCAGTCAGCCGGGCAAGCTCGCGGTGATCGACGATCGCGGCGTGACCGACGTCCGCACGTGCACGTACGCGCAGCTCGAGGCGCGCGCCAACCAGGTGGCCCGGGCGCTGAGCGGGTTGGGGGTGCGGGCCGGCCACAAGATCGCGTGGTGCGGGCAGAACTCGACCGGGATCGTCGAGGTGATGAACGCGTCACGGAAGCTGGGCACCACCGCGGTGCCGATCAACTACCGGCTCTCCGACGACGAGGCGGCCTACGTCGTCGACCATTGCGACGCGCTGATCGTGTTCGTCGATGCCGAGTACGCCGACCTGTTCGACCGCGTCCGCTCCGAGATCCCCAAGGTGGCCTCGGTCGTGGTGTTCGACGGGGCAGCACTCCCGGGCCAGGTGCCGGGCGACGAGTTGATCGCCGCGCAGTCCGGTGACGAGTTCGTGGCGCCGCGGGAGGAGTTCGACGAAGCGGCGGAGGCGACCGCGGCCACGATGATCTACACGTCGGGCACCACCGGCAAGCCGAAGGGCGCGTTCCGGCGCACCGCGGGCGACCCCCGCCAGGGGGCGGCGCTGGGCCAGTTCATCGGGTACCGGACCGACGACATCTACCTGACGACCGGCCCGCTCTACCACTCCGGCCCCGGCGGGTTCATGGCCAGCGCACTGGCGATGGGCCAGACGATCGTGCTCCAGCACAAGTTCGATCCGCAGGATTGGCTGCGGCTGCTCGACACCTACCGGGCGACCTCGACGTTCGCCGCGCCGACACCGATCCGGATGATCTGCAACCTCCCCGACGACGTGAAGGCGCGCTACGACCGGTCGTCGATGCGGATCATGATCGCCAACGCCGCTCCCTGGAGCTTCGCCCTCAAGCAGCAGTACGTGCGCGACTTCCCGCCGGAGTCGCTGTTCGAGATCTACGGCTCGACCGAGCTCGGCGTCAACACGATCCTGCGTCCGGAGGATCAACTGCGCAAGCCGGGCTCGTGCGGCAAGGAGTCGCCGCTCGTGGAGATCCGCCTGTACGACGACGACGGCAACATCGTCACGGGCACCGGCCCGGAGGCGACCGGCGAGCTGTACGTCCGCTCCCCGTCGGTGTTCGCCGACTACTACAAGCAGCACGACAAGTTCGAAGAGGACCATCGCGACGGGTTCCAGACCGTCGGCGACATCGCGTACCGCGACGACGAGGGCTTCCTCTACATCTGCGACCGCAAGAAGGACATGATCATCTCCGGCGGGATGAACATCTACCCGGCCGAGATCGAGGCGGCGCTCGAGGCACACCCCGACATCTATGAAGCGGCCGTGTTCGGCATCCCGAGCGACGACTGGGGTGAGACCGTGCACGCCGTCATCGTGAAGCGTGACGGCGCCGAGCTCGACGAGGACGCCGTCGGCGCGTTCGCCCGCGAGCACCTCGCGAGCTACAAGGTGCCGCGCTCGATCTCCTGGATCGACGAACTCCCCAAGACCGGCTCCGGCAAGATCCTCAAACGCGAGCTGCGCGCGCCGTTCTGGGCCGACCGCGCGACGAACGTCTGACCCGGTGGCCGGGGCGGTCTCGATCCGGGCCAGCGCACCGACGCGCATCTGTGACAACGGAGGCTGGACCGACACCTGGTTCGCCGAGTACGGGACGGTGTTCAGCATCGCCGTCGAACCGCGCGTCCACGTCGAGATCGATGCCAGACCCGACGACGGGACGCGCCCGCCGGTGGTGATCGACGCCCGGGTGTTCGGCGACCGCTACGCGCCGGAGGGATGGGCCACCGGCGACTGGGGCCGCCATCCGTTGCTGGAGGCGACGATCGCCGAGGTCGGGGTTCCGCCCGGGATGTCGATCGAGGTGACGATCGACTCGGCGGCACCGTATGGCGCGTCGATCGGCACGTCCGCCGCCACGTGCGTGGCACTCGTCGGCGCGCTCGACGCGTTGCGGTCGCGACGGCGCAGCAACGGCGACGTGGCGCACGCGGCGTGGCGTGTCGAGACCGAGCACCTCGGCCTGCAGAGCGGCGTACAGGATCAGCTCGCCGCGGCCCACGGCGGCATCAACCTGATCCACGTCGACGCGTATCCGCATGCCCGGGTCGAGGCGGTCGAGGTGGCGCCGGACGTTCGCGCCGAGCTCGAGCGGCGCCTGGTCGTCGTCTACCTGGGCGCACCGCATCAATCGTCGGCGATCCACGACGCGGTGATCGCCGACCTGGTCGATGCCGGTCCGCAAGCCCCGCCGCTCGTCGCTCTTCGCCGAACCGCACGGGCCGCGGCGCTGGCGCTGGAGATGGGCGACTTCGAGGCGTTCGGCGCGGCGATCACGGCGAACACCGAGGCCCAGCGACAGCTGCACGACGGGCTGGTCGGTGAGTTGGCGCAGCGCGTGATCGAGGTCGGCGTGCGACACGGGGTGCTCGGCCACAAGGTCAACGGCGCTGGCGGTGACGGCGGAGCCGTGGCGCTCTTGACCGACGGCGACGCAGCGGCCGCACTCCGGCTGGTCGACGACGTCACCGCCATCGGGCACGGATGCACGATGCTCCCGATCCGGCTCACCCCCGACGGGCTGCGGGTCGGGCGTCGCGACGCCAACTGAGCGCTTCCAGGGGATAGAACGACTACGTCTGCTGGCGATTGGGCACCGTCCGCGAACAGGTTTCGATGTGAGCACCATTCCGACCGTCCTCCCTGCACCCCGCGAGGGTCGAGCGAACGCTCGGACGCGCCCGCTCGCGGTGCTCGCGGCCCCGACCGTCGCGCTCGTGCTGGGCCTCGGCGTGGCCGTTTCGGGGGCGCGCGGCAGCGACTGGCCGGCTCACCTGTTCCGCATCAGCCTGTTCCGTGAGGCCGGCCTGACGCTGTGGAACGGCCAGTGGTACAGCGGCCACTACACGCTCGGCTACAGCGTGGTGTTCCCGCCGATCGCGTCGTGGTTCGGGCCCGTCACGGTCGGGATCGCCTCCAGCGTCGTCGCCTCCGGCGCGCTCGCCGCGCTGCTCCATCGGTACTTCGGCCGGGTCGGCGCGATCGCCGCCTGCTGGTTCGCCGTCGGCACCGCGGTCAACCTCGCGATCGGTCGTCTCCCGTTCGCGCTCGGGCTGGCGTTCGGGCTCGTGGCGCTGCTCGCCTATGAGCGAGGCCGGCCCGTGCTCGCGCTCGTGGCGGCGCCGCTGACGTCGCTGTCGAGCCCGGTCGCCGGCGTGTTCCTCGCCATCGCCCTGTCCGGTGTGGTCGTCGACCTGTGGCTCCGCCACCGCGAGGGCGAGCGGGTCTCGATCGCGGTTCCGGCGGCGATGGCAGTCACCGCGCTCGCCCCCGTGGCGATCACGGCCGTCCTGTTCCCCGACCCGGGTGTGTTCCCCTTCCGCTGGGGTGCGTTCGCCGGCGTCATGGCGTCGTGCATCGGCCTGGTGATCGTCCTCCCGCCGACGGCCAGAGTGTTGCGCCTGTCGGCGGCCATCGCCGCGCTCGCGTCGGTGCCGCTCTTCCTGATCGCGAACCCGCTGGGCGGGAACATGACCCGCATGGTGGCGTTCTTCGTCCTCCCCGTGCTCGTCGCGGTGATGTGGAGCCGGCGACGCAACGTCGTGATCGCCGCCGGCATCCCGCTCGCGCTGTGGATGGTGCTGCCCGGTGTGGCGAGCGCGGAGCACATCGGCGATCCCGATGCGGACGCCAGCTATCACGAGGAGGTGATCGAGGTGGTCACGTCCGCGGGCGGCGAGCCTGGGCGCATCGAGGTGCCGTTCACCGCCGGTCACTGGGAGGTGGCGTTCATCGCCGCCGATCTGCCGATCGCTCGCGGCTGGGAGCGGCAAGTCGACATGGACCGTAACGCGATCCTGTACGAGGACGACCTGACCGCGGACGAGTACCGCACCTGGCTCGACGAGCACGCCGTGCGCTGGATCGCACTGCCCGACGTGGAGCTCGACGAAGGTGGCCAAGCCGAGGCGGCACTCCTCGAAGCTGGCCTTCCGTGGCTACGGCTCGAGCGGGTGACCGACCACTGGAGGATCTGGGAGGTCACCGATGCGGCGCCGATCGTCGAGCCGCCCGGGCGGCTGGTCCTCGAATCGGCCGACGGGATCGTGATCGACGTTCCCCACCCGGGCACGGTGCTGATCCGCGCCTGGTACATGCCCTACTGGACGGCGCTCGGCGACGGAGCCTGCGTCGAGGCGTCCGACGACGGCCTCCTCGAAGTCGTCGTCACCACCCCGGGCACCGTGCGCCTCCGCCCCCAGTTCTCCTTCGATCCGTTGATCGACGAGCCCGCCGACAGCTGCGACCGCTGAAGCGATGTCGATGTAGCGTCAATGGGCCCCCACAACCACATCGCTCGACCGGTCGCCCCCGTCGGCGAGGTGCTCGGAGACGCCGAGACGGCTGACCCGGATCGGGGTGTACTTGAAGCCGGGGATCTTGCTCGTCGGGTCGAGGTCGGCGGCCACCAGCACGTTGCACTCCCGCCAGTGGTACGGCATGAACACGGTGTCGGTGCGCAACCTGTCGTTCGCCCGCCAGGGCACCGTCGAGCGGCCCTGGCGGCTGGTGAGCTCGACACGATCATCCGGGCCGAGCCCGAGCGCCGTCGCCGTGTCAGGGTGCAGTTCGACGTATGGACCCGGCGCCTTCTGCTGCTGCGCCGCGATGCGCTTGGTCTGGTTGCCGGACAGGTACTGCGCGAGGAGGCGGCCCGTGGTGAGCACGAGCGGGTAGTCGTCGTCGACGAGCACGGGTGGCGTCGCGAACTCGGTCGGATGGAAGCGGGCACGGCCGTCCGGATGGGCGAATCGCTCCTCGTAGAGCCGAGGGGTGCCGGGGTGACTCTCGTCAGGGCACGGCCAGAACACCCCACTGCGGGCGCGGTCCCAGGTGATGCCGGAGTAGTCGTTCGGCCCGCCGGCCGACACCGCCCGCATCTCCTCGAACACCTCGCGGCCGCGCACGAAGCCGAAGTGCGACCCCGCGCCGAGCCGACGCGCGAGGTTGCGGATCACGTCGATGTCGGCCCGCCGCGGCTCGGGCGCGACCGCTTGATCGCAGCGGATCACCCGCCCCTCGATCGTGGTGATCGTGCCCTCCTCCTCGGCGAACGTCGTGCCCGGGAGCACCACCGTGGCGTGGCGGAGCGCCGACTCGGACAGAAACGGGTCGATGACGACGACGTGGTCCAGCGTCTGCATCTGCTCGTCCACACGGTCGAGATCGGGCGCCGAGATGCTCATGTTGTTCGAGATCGACAGCAACCCGCGGACCTCACCACGGCCTGCCATCTGGAGGATCTCCACGTAGGTCGCGCCTGCGCCGGGGAGCGTGCCGGCGTCGACACCCCATCGCTCGGCGACGACCGCACGGTGCTCGGGGTTGGTGATCGACCGGCCGGCGGGCAGCTGGTTGCAGCGCTGGCCCCACTCCCGGCCGCCCTGCCCGTTGCGCTGGCCGGTGAGCATGTTGATCCCACAGCTCGGCTTGCCGATGTGCCCGCAGGCGAGGGCGACGTTGATCATCGCCAGCACGTTGCTGGTGCCCATCGTCTGCTGCTCGGGGCCGCGGGCGTGCAGGATCATGCACCGCTCGGCCGATCCGATCAGCCGGGCGAGGTCGCGCACCGTGGCAGCGGGCACGTCGGTGACCGCCTCGACCAGCTCGGGGCGCCACGGGCGAGCGGCAGCGATCGCCTCGTCGAAGCCGTTCGTGCGCTCCCGGATGAACTCGACGTCGAGCAGTCCTTGCCGTTCGATCTCGGCCAGGAGGCCGACGAACAGCGCTCCGTCGGTGCCGGGGCGGACGGCGACCTGCACGTCGTTGTCCTGCACCCACCGCCCGAACCGCGGGTCGATCGCCACGACGCGTGCGCCTCGCTGACGCGCCTTGTTGATCGTCGTGGGGAGCATGACGGGGTACGCGTCGGAGAGGTTCGCGCCCACCACCACGATCACGTCGGCGTCGACGAGCTCGTCGAGCGGCGTCATCGCCCGGTCCCTCCCGAACGCCATCATGTTGGCGCTGCCGGCCGAGACCATGCAGAAGCGCCCGTTGTAGTCGATGTGGCTGGTGCCGAGGGCGAGGCGGGCGAACTTGCCCATCAGATACGCCTTCTCGTTGGTCAGCGAGCCGCCCGACAAGACGGCGTTGGCGTCGGCGCCGTGCTGCTCGCGGATGCGGAGGAACCCTGCAGCCGCTTCGTCGAGCGCCTCGTCCCAGCCGGTCTCCACGAGGACACCGTCACGCCGGACGAGCGGCCGCAGCAGCCGGTCGGGATGATGGACCTGCTCCCACGCGGTCGAGCCCTTCGAGCACACGGCGCCACCGGTGAGCGGCGAACCTTTCCAGCGCACCATGCCGGTGACCGCCTCGCCCTGCACGCTCAGGCCGATACCGCAGTTGAGCGCGCAGTACGGGCAGTGCGTCAACGTCGCGGCGGGGGTCATGACGTCGATCGAAGCCGGACGCGATTGCCCGGTGACGTCGAGGGGGTGAACGGTGCGTACACGCCGCCGCATGTGGCGACGGCGCCGCCGTGCGGGTGCTCACGGCCGTGGGCGAGCGTTGTGCGCCGGCGGCAACGCCGCGTCACACGGAGGTGACGCGATAGCCGCGCCGCACGACCGTTTCGATGCCGGCGGCGGCCGGCCCGAGGCGCTGGCGCAGGCGGGCGACGGTCACCTCCACCAGGTGCTCGTCGGACTCCGCGCCACGCCACACCCGGCGCAGCAGCTCGGGCTTCGACAGGACCGCACCACGACGATCGATCAGGGCCGCGAGCAGTGCCCGTTCCCGGTCGGTCAGCCACGCCGCCTGGCGGCCGTCGATCACGGCCAGCCGGCCCTGGACCCGCACCGGCGTGCCCGCCATCTGGATGTCTTCGCCCTGCGTCGCGAAGTGCTGCGCCACCTGCTGGACCATGGCGCCGAGCCGATGACGAACCGGCACGAACGGATCGGGCAGGCCGACCTCGGTGATGCCGGTGGCGCAGACCGGGCCGACGCAGAACACACGGACGTCGGCCCGCAGCGCCTCGATCACCTCGTCGAGCAGGCCGACGAGGTGAGCGATCTCGAAGAAGTTCTCGACCGCCGGCTTGGCCGTGAACGTGAGCGCGTCGATGCGCCGATCGGCAGTGGCCCGGATGAGGCGCTCGGCGTCGGCCGTCTCCTCCGGCAGCGACCATCGGTAGACAGGAACCCGGACGACCGAGGCGCCCATCGCCTCGATGCCGTCGCACAGCGCGACCGCGCCGGCGCCGTCGAGCTGCACCGCGACGCGCACGCCGTGCATGTCACGGCCACCGAACAGGTCGGTGATGTCGTCGTAGCGCGCCCGGGGCGCCGTCCATTCCACCTCGAAGCCGGCGGTGACCAGCGCGCCGGTCGCCTTCGGTCCACGGGCGATGAGGTCGGCATCGTCGAACCGTGCCCGCAGGTCGTCGCCGAGCTGGATCGCATCGGCTGCCTCGAGCCAACCGCGCACGCCGAGGCCCGTGGTCAGCACGATGACGTCCGGCGGCTCGTCGATCACCGGTCGGGTCGCCGCGCGCAGCTCGTCTTCCGAACCGATCGGGTGGGTCTTGATCACCGGACCGTGGAGGCATTCCGCGCCGCGGCCGGTGAGCAGCTTCATCTGTTCGTCCGCGCGCCGATCAGCGGTGACCCCGATCGTGTATCCCTCCAGCGGACCTCGATTCACCCTGCCCAGTCTCGGGCGTGTTCGTTTCGAGCGCGTTTCGACTCTGGGTACGTTCGGCTCCGGTGTCACGCGGCGGGCAACCGGCGCTCGCCGATGCGCACACACCCGTCGACCACCTCGACGGCCCAGGTGCCGACCGCGCGGTCGGGGTCGTCGAGGCATCGCCCGGTGCGCAGGTCGAAGCGCTGCTTGTGCAGCGGCGAAGCGACGGTGGGCACCTCACCGACCGACCCCACGATGCCGCGCGCGAGCACCGGCACGTGGGTGAACGGCTCGACGTGGTCGATGGCGAAGAGTGCTCCGTCGGCGAGGCGGAACAGGGCCACGGGCCGACCGTCGACGAGCGCGGCGACCCCGCGGTCGACCGGCAGGTCGTCGAGGGAGGCGATCACCGGCCGGTTCACGCCGGCACCCGCTGGCCGCGTTCGGTCATCCACACCGGAGTGGTGTGCACGTCGGGCACGTTGACGAACTCGACGAAGTGCGCCAGCCGGTCCGGATCGTCGAGGGTCGCCTTCCACTCGCACTCGTAACCACCGACGTGGCGCTCGACGTCGGCGTCCATGTCGGCGCACAACCCGAGGGAGTCGTCGAAGACCACCGCTCGCAGCTGATCGAGGCCACCGTCCAACGCTTCGAGCCACGTGGAGGTGCGTTGCAGCCGGTCGGCGGTGCGGATGTAGAACATCAGGAACCGGTCGATGGCCGTCACGAGCTCGTCGTCGGACAGGTCGGTGGCCAGCAGGTCGGCGTGGCGAGGGCTGCGGCCTCCGTTGCCACCGACGTAGAGGTTCCAGCCGTGCTCGGTGGCGATCACGCCGACGTCCTTGCTCTGGGCCTCGGCGCACTCGCGGGCACAGCCCGACACACCCATCTTGATCTTGTGCGGCGACCGCAACCCGCGGTAGCGCTGCTCGAGGAGGATCGCCATGCCGACCGAGTCCTGCACGCCGTAGCGACACCACGTGGACCCGACGCACGACTTCACCGTGCGCAGCGACTTGCCGTACGCCTGACCCGACTCCATGCCGGCGTCGATCACCCGGCGCCAGATCGCCGGCAGGTCGTGGAGCTGCGCGCCGAGCAGGTCGATGCGTTGTCCTCCGGTGATCTTGGTGTAGAGCCCGAAGTCTCTGGCGATCGTGCCGAGTGCGATCAGCTGGTCCGGTGTGATCTCGCCGCCGGGAACTCGCGGCACGACCGAGTACGTGCCGTTGCGTTGCATGTTGGCCAGGTGCAAGTCGTTGGTGTCCTGGAGCGACGCCTGGTCGCCACCGAGCACGTAGCTGCCCGACAGCGACGAGAGGATCGACGCGACCGTGGGGCGACAGATCTCGCATCCCCGGCCGCGCCCGTGGGCCCGCAGGACATCGGCCCACGATCGGTGGCCGTGATAGCGGACCAGCTCGTAGAGGTCGCGCCGGGACTGGTCGAAGTGCTCGCACAGCGCGTCCGACACTTCGACGCCGAGCGCTGCCAGCTCGGTGCGGATGAGGGAGGTGACCGCCGGGACGCATCCGCCGCAGCTCGTGCCGGCGCACGTCGAGCCCTTCACGTCGCCGAGCGTGACGCACCCGCCGGCCACGGCGCGTCGGATCGTTCCCACGCTCACCGCGTTGCAGCTGCAGAGCAGCGCGGCGTCGGGGAGCGCTCCTTCGGCCGGCGGTCGCACCGAGGCGGGGAGGAGGTAGGCGGGCAGGTCGTCGGGTTGGGTGGCGAGACCGAGCGTGATGGCGGTGAGGAGCTCGTAGCCGGACGTGTCGCCGACGAACGCCCCGCCGACGAGCGCGCCGGTCGACGCGTCGAGGGCGAGCCGGCGGAAGATCTTGTTCACGGGATCGCTGTAGACCAACTCGTCGATCCCGTCGCCGGCGGCGTTGCTCTGCCCGAAGCTGGCGACGTCGACGCCGAGCAGCTTCAGCTTCGTCGACAGGTCGCTGCCGCGGTACGTACCGTCGCCGCCGGTCAACCGGCGAGCGAGCGCGGCCGCCATCTCGTAGCCGGGCGCGACGAGCCCATAGATCCGGCCCTCGTGGAGCGCGACCTCCCCGATGGCCCACACGTGGTCGACGCTCGTTCGCAGCGTGTCGTCGACGACGACGCCGCCGCGTTCGCCGACCTCGATCCCGGATCGGCGGGCGACGTCGTCGCGCGGACGTACTCCGGCGGAGAAGACCACGATGTCGCACGGGTAGGTCGTGCCGTCGGCCATCTCCAGCGCGCACACCCGGCCGCCGTCGTCGGCGACGAAGTGATCGGGCCCGACGCCGCAGTGCAGGTCGACGCCGAGCGCATCGACCCAACGAGCGAGCATTCGGCCACCGCCTTCTCCGAGCTGCTGGGGCATCGGGTACGGGGCCATCTCGACGACGTGGACGTCGAGGCCCAGCGCCTGCAGCGCGCTGGCGGCCTCGAGGCCGAGCAGACCGCCGCCGACGACCAGGCCGGTGGTACGCCCCGGATGCGTCGCCCAGTCACGGATCTGCTCGAGGTCGTCGATCGTGCGGTACACGAAGCACCCGTTCAGCTCGTGGCCACTGATCGGTGGGACGAACGGGTACGAGCCCGTTGCCAGCACGACGTCGTCGTAGGCGACCAGGGAACCGTCGTCGAGGATCGCCTTGCCGCTCACATGGTCGATCTCCTCGACGAGACGGCCGAAGCGGTAGTCGACCCGATCGCCCGCGAGCAGTGCTTCATCGACGAGCCGGAGGTCCTGTTCGCTCCGGCCGCTGAACCAACTCGTCAGTGCGACGCGGTCGTACGCGGGGCGCGACTCTTCACCGATCACCGTGATGGCGATCGATCGATCGGCGTCGGCCGCGAGCAGCTCGTCGACGAAGCGCTGGCCGACCATGCCGTTGCCGACCACGAGAACCTGGCGTCTGTCCACGCCGACGACTCGACCACAACCGCGTTACCCCGTGATTCCTCGAACATGACGGTTGAGGGTCCAACGCATCGCCGCGGGTCGGCCGCCACCGTGCGTTCCCTCACAACGCGGCGTGCTCGATGTGAGACGGCGCAAGGTGATTGCGGGAGAGCCGAATCGGCGACCCGCTATCCTCAACGGTTCATGACCGGTTGGGGCAAGGCGGTGCTCACCTACCCGCCGACGTGGCTCGCGGCGATCGTCCTCGGCGCGACCGTGTGGCTGGTGTTGACGGTCATCGACCCGCCGCCCGTGATGGTCGTGGTCCTCGTCGTGTTGGCGGTGTTGGCGGTGATCGCGTGGCCGTTCACGATGTCGGCCACCGGCACGCTCGCCAAGTTGCAGTTCGAGGTGCCCCGTGTCGAAGAGGTCGACCCGGTCGAGGTCGCCAAGCTGCGCGCCGAGCTCGGAGCGCTCGCCGACACCCAGCCGGCCGAGCAACTCGAAGCGCTGCTCCAGAAGCGTCAGAGCCTGATCAACGTGCTGCAACGCCGGCTCGATGCGGGCGAGCTCACCTACGCCCGGTATCTCGCCACGTCACAGCAGGTGTTCGCGGCTGCGCTCGACAACCTGCGCGAGGTCGAAGTGGCCTCGGAGAGCATCAGCACGATCGACGAGACCTACATCGATCGGCGCCTCGCCGAGCTGACCGGCGACGACAGCGACGCCGACTCCGCGGCCCGCGAGCGAGCGACGCTCGAGCGACGCCGCGAGCTGCGCCACACCCAACGGCGGCGGATCGCCCAGCTGCTCGCCCAGAACGAGTCCGCGCTGACCGCACTCGATCGCACCACCACCGCCCTCGCCGACGTCCCGATCGGCAAGAAGCCCGAAGACGCCGACGCGGCGATGGCCGAACTCGAAGCGCTCGCCGACCGCACCGGTCACTACGCCACCTGAAGGAACGACGATGACCAACACCGCCACGACCACCCCGCTGCACCTCGTGCTCGACGTTCCGTCGTCACCGGCCGAGTTGGCGCTCCCCGAGCCCGAACCCACCGACGCGCTCCGGGCCCAGGCCGACGCCCAGGTCGCCCAGCTGCTCACGATCGATCCGGCCGACGACGAGGCCCGTACGGCCGCCCGCGCCGCGGTCGACGCGATGGGCCGCGATCTGCAGACCCGGTCCGCCACGCGGAGCCGGATGCTGCAGGCCCCGCTGAAGGAGCTGTCGCACGGCACCGAGGACGGCGGTGAGGTCGCCAAGTCGCTGTCCGACCTGCGCATCGAGGTGGAAAAGCTCGACCCGTCGAGCCTCGACACCGACGCCGGATGGTTCACCCGGTTCCTCGGCAAGATCCCCGGGGTCGGCACACCGCTGAAGCGCTACTTCATGCGCTACGAGAGCTCGCAGATCCAGATCGACTCGATCGTGAAGTCGCTGGAGAAGGGCCGCGACCAGCTCAAGCGGGACAACGTCACCCTCGGCGACGACCAGCAGCAGATGCGCGAGCTGACCCACGGGCTCACCGACCAGGTCGCGCTCGCCCAGGCCCTCGACGCCGCCGTCGTCGACAAGCTCGCCACCGAGATCGGCCCCGACGATCCCCGGCGTCAGTTCGTCGAGGAGGACATCCTCTTCGCGCTCCGCCAGCGCACCCTCGATCTGCAGCAACAGCTGGCGGTCAACCAGCAGGGCGTGCTGGCGATCGAGATCATCATCCGCAACAACCGCGAGCTGATCCGTGGCGTCGACCGGGCGCTCGACGTGACGATCAGCGCCTTGCAGGTGGCGGTCACCGTGGCGCTGGGCCTGGCCCACCAGAAGCTCGTGCTCGACAAGATCGAGGCGATCAACAGCACAACGTCGGCGATGATCGCCGGCACCGCCGAGCGGCTGAAGACGCAGGGCACGCAGATCCACCAACAGGCGTCGAGCACGATGCTCGACATGGACGCCCTCAAGCAGTCGTTCGCCGACATCGACACGGCGCTCGACGAGATCTCGCGGTACCGCCGCGAGGCACTGCCCACGATGGCCAGCAACATCATCGAGCTCGATCAGCTGACCGCCGACACCGAAGCGGCCATCGAGCAGATGGAGAGCGGCACCGCCGCCACGACGCGGCTCGAGTCGGCCGGCACGGTCGACATCGGCGAGATCACTGCCGCGCCGAGCGATCGGGAGGCCGAATGATGCGGTCCCGCCCCGCTCGGGTGGTCCTCGTCGCGGCCACCGTCGCCCTCGCGCTCGTCGCTGCCGCCTGCGGGTCGGATGACGACGGCCAGCCGCTCGACGCGGCCCAGGCTGCGCGCCAGCTCGACGAGTTGGCCGACGACATCGATTGGATCAACGCCCCCGTCACCCGGAGCGCGTCGATCCCGCCGCCGACCGGCGCCAACCTCGCCGACACGCTGCCGCCCCTCGACGGGTTCCCGTTCACCGCCGAGGCACCGGCGAGCGCCGACGAGGTGATCGAGGTCTGGTCGTCGACGGAGAAGTCCGGCGAGGGATCCGACGGTTGGCTCCGTGAGGTCGCCGCCGACTTCAACCGAGCGGGTGTCACGCTCAGCGACGGGTCGGTCGCCGGGGTCGATCTCCGCTACATCGCGTCGGGTACCGGGTACCAGTTCCTGGCCCAGGGCCGCGACCTGCCGCAGGCGTTCACGCCGTCGAACGACCTGTGGGTCCAGATGGCCGCCGAGTTCCAGCCGATGACCGAGGTGCGCGAGCAGATGGTCAACAACGTCGCCGGCATCGTGATGAAGAACGAGACGGCCGACGAGCTCCGTGACAAGTACGGCGAACTGACCCCGGAGGTCCTCGTCGACGCCGTGATCGCCGGCGACCTGGTGATGGGCTACACCGACCCGTTCGCCTCCAGCACCGGCTTGAACTTCCTGCTCACGGTCCTCGACAGCATCGCCGACGGTGATCCCGATCGGTTGACCTCGCCCGACGTGGCGAGCGTGTTCGAGCAGTTCCAGCGCCAGGTGCCCTTCGTCGCCCTCACCACGCTCCAGATGCGCGATTCGGTCGCCAACGACACCGGCACGCTCGACACGTTCGTGATGGAGTGGCAGACGTTCGCCAACACCGAGTCGCTGCAGAAGGGCTACGAGTTCATCCCGTTCGGTGTCCGCCACGACAACCCGCTGTACGCCGTGGGCGAGCTGACGCCCACCCAGGCCGAGGCACTCGAGGCGTTCGCCGCGTTCGCCGAACAGCCCGAGTACCAGGAATCGGCCGAGGACTTCGGCTTCGACGCGCCACCGTTCGAACCGACGGTGGAAGCGCCATCCGGCTCGACGTTGATCGACGTGCAGAACGTCTGGAAGGACAAGAAGGACGGTGGCCGGCCGGTGGCCACCGTGTTCGTCGTCGACGTCAGCGGGTCGATGGAGGGCACCCGGATCAACGCCGTGCGGACGGCGATGCTGTCGGCGCGCGAGTTCATCAAGCCGACCACCGAGGTCGGCGTGGTGGAGTTCAACGACGTGGCGATGAAGCGGCTCGACATCGCGCCGTTCGATCTGAACCAGCAGGCGCGGTACGCGGCGATCTCCGAGGATCTCAGCCCGGGTGGTGGCACCGCCATGTACGACGGCATCGTGCTCGGGCTGAAGATGCTCGAGGACCAGCGGGCGCTCGATCCCGAGCTCAAGCCGATCCTCGTCGTGCTCACCGATGGTCAGACGACCGACGGGCTCACGTTCGGCGATGTCGACGACACGGTCCAGGGTCTGCGGATCCCGATCTACACCGTCGGCTTCGAGGCCGACCTGGCCGAGCTCGGCCGAGTGTCGTCGCTCGTCGAGGCGGCGAGCATCGATGCCAGCGAGGAGGACGTCGAGTTCAAGATCGCCGCGCTCTTCAACGCCGGCGGGTAGCCGATGAAGCCGCTCGCGATCTGGCTGGCCGTCGTCGCCGTGGTGTTCGGCGCGTACGCGCTGATCACCGCCGCGACGCGTGACACGAAGCAGGTGTTCGTGGTCGTCGACTCGTCGTTCCAGATGCGACCGGTGTGGACCGACGTGCAACTCGAGCTCGACCGGATCGACAACCAGGACCACGCCGAGTTCGCGCTCGCCACGGAGAAGCGCTTCGTGCACTCCTGGGAGCCCGAGCTGAGACTCGTCGGCATCGACGCCTTCGCTCCGTGCACCTTCGACGGTGTCGACGGCTCCCCCGAGGCGACGGACGCCGACGAACGCATCCTCATCACCACGACGGCCAACACGTGCGACACCAGTGCACTCGTCGACTGGCAGATCATCGAGCTGGTTCCCTGACCCGGTCCATCACGCGATGAGCCGCCAGATCGGCCTCGAGCTGTCACAACAGTTCGACCGCAGCGTTTGCCGTCGACGGCGCAAACCTCGGCTTGTACCAATCCACATCTGAGCTCGCGTGCACATGGCCCTTGTCGTCGAGCCAGTGCGCTTCGGTGAACAGGTTCTCTGGTGTTTGGGGACGGCCGTAGTAGAACCAGCGCCACACGACGCGACGTGCGTGCTGTACTCGAAACGTGTGCTCGCTGAACTCCCAACCGGCCGGCGACGAGATTCGTAGCTGTTCGTTCTCCTCGAAGTCGACGACGAGTTCGTGATCCTCGGCGAGCACAGACCGCACGACGTGAAAGTTGTCTCGTGGCCGCCCGAACCAGTCGCCGAACACACGCAGCGAACCCCGCTTCACGGTCCCGATGACGGCTTGCAGCTCGGTGACCGCGGCGTCGACTGGAGCTTGCGTCATCTGCGCATGGTCGCCCGCGCGTGGTGTGCCCCGCAAACCGGGTGCCGTACACGGGTCATTCGTTCTGCAACGCCCGAGAACACCCGACGGCCGGCGCGCCGCATCCATCCGTCGTCAGGGAACCAGCTTCGCGAGCTTGGGCAGGACGCACGGCCGGCCGGAGCAGGCGTCCCACGTCGCCAATCCACCGCTGAGCTCGCGCTGGCCGCTGATCGCACGGAGCTCACGAGCCAGCCCGAGCGCGGCGACGAGCTCCTCCGGTGTGTACGCATCCCAGAATGCCGGGTTCGACGCGGTCTCGTCGTCGATCGCCGCACCGTCGGCGCAGTTCCACCCAGCACCGTCGGCGGTTCGCGACCGCACGATCTTCACCTGTCCCATCGCGTTCACGAGGACCATTCCAGCACTGATCGGCGTACGTGTGATCTGGTCCCCGGTGACGCGAGCGAACGGCGAGGCCATGCCGCCTTCATCGACACGCCACCCGCCCGAGTTGAGCAGAAGTCCGACCCGATGCCAGTCGCGCCGACGCGCATTCGCCGCCTCTGTGTCAGCCAACAGTGCAGGTTCCGTGCTGTTGGCTGACACAGAAGCCCTGCGGGCGGGCCCGGCCCGCGGGCGCGTCAGCGGGCGTACTGGGTGACCAGGTCGGCGGCTTCGATGAGCCAGCCGGGGAAGATGCCGACGACGATCGTGAAGACCGCGGCCGCGGTGACCGCGAGGCCGGCCGAGAAGGGCACGCCGAACCGCTCCGCGCCGTCGTCGGCGGGGGCGAGCCACATGCTGACCATGATCCGCAGGTACAAGAACGCGGCGACCACGGCAGCGACCATGGCGATGATCGCGATGGCGTAGCTGTGCTCCTCGACCGCGGCCTGGATCACGCCGAACTTGGCGATGAAACCGGTCGTGAACGGCACGCCGGCCTGGGCGAGCAGGAAGATCGTGAACGTGATCGCCAGGAGCGGGCGCCGCGAGATCAGGCCCTTGAAGGCATCGAGGCTCGAATCGCCACCGTTCTGGCGCACGACGATGCTGACCACGCCGAACGAACCGATCACGAGCACGGCGTAGAGGATCAGGTAGAGCACCATGGACGGCACGCCCGGACCGGCATCGATGTCGCCGGCGGAGTGCCCCGCGGCCTCCAGCCCCACCAGGACGAACCCCGCATGACTCACCGAGGAGTAGGCGAGCATCCGCTTCACGTTGGTCTGCACGACGGCGAGGAACGACCCGATGACGAGCGACAGGAGCGCGAGCACCCACACGATCGGGCGCCAGTCGTCGCGGTAGAACGGCAACGCGATCACGAGCACGCGGATCATCGCCCCGAACGCGGCCGCCTTGCCGGCCGAGGCCATGAACGCGGTGACCGGCGACGGCGAGCCCTGGTACACGTCGGGGGCCCACACGTGGAACGGGACGGCAGCGACCTTGAACCCGAGCCCGACCATCATCATCGCGATGCCGGCGAGCGCCAGGGCATCGGGCTGGGACACGTCGACCGTGGTCTGCATGGCGAGCACCATCTCGGAGATGTTCGTCGTGCCGGTCGCGCCGTAGACGAGGGCGATCCCGTACAGGAGGAATGCCGAGGAGAACCCGCCGAGGAGGAAGTACTTGAGGCCGGCTTCGGCGCTCTGGGAACTGCGCCGGTTGCTGGCGGCGAGCACGTAGAACGCCAGCGACAGCGTCTCGAGGCCGAGGAACAGCACGATGAGGTCGTTGGCCGACACCATCACCATGCCGCCGATGCCGGCGACCATGTACAGCGCGTAGATCTCCGGGCCGTCGGCCGGTGTGCCGCGCAACTGGGTGTCGGTGAGCAGCGACACCAGCAAGAGCGCGACGCAGATCGTGATCGTCAGGAACATCGCGAGGTAGTCGAACGCGATCGCACCGCCGACCAGGGTGGTCGGGCCGTTGTCGGTGATGTCGTCCCACTGGACCATCGCCAGGGCGCCCGCTGTTCCGGCGGTGATCGCGCTCACCAGGGCGTACCAGCCGTTCGGCCACTTCGGGGTGAGCGCGCCGACGAGCATGATGCCCAGTGCCCCGGCGAGCAGCGTGAGCATGGGCGACAGGGCGAACCAGCCGACCTCGGGGCCGACGAAGGTGTCGAGTTGGGCCAGCATCACTCGCCCTCCCCACCGTGTTCGGTCTCGGTGACCGTGTCGCTGATCACGCCGATCTGGATCGTCGGTTGCGGCTCGACGTAGTCGGTGTGGTCCTCGACGTGGCTGATCAGCTTGTCGATGCTCGGCTGGATGCGGTCGAGGACCGGCTTGGGATACACGCCCATGAACACGATCGCGGCGAGGAACGGCAGCAGCACGGCGCCTTCCTTGAGCGAGAGCTCGCGGAAGCTCTTGTTGGCCTCGTCGGGCTCGCCGTGGAAGACCCGCTGGTAGGCCCACAGGAGGTAGAGCGCGGCGAGGATCACACCGGCCGCCGCCACCACGGTCCACCAACGAGCCGTGAGGAACGAGCCGATGAGGATCAGGAACTCGCCGACGAACCCGTTGAGCCCGGGCACGCCGATCGACGACAGCATCACGAGCATGAACCCGGCGGCGAAGATCGGCGCCACCTGCTGGATGCCCTTCAGCTCGGAGATCTTGCGGGTGGAGCGCCGCTCGTAGATCATGCCGACGAGCAGGAACAAGGCGCCGGTCGACACCCCGTGGTTGATCATCTGCAGCAGGCCACCCGACAGCGACTGGGTGGTGAAGGCGAACGTGCCGAGCACGATGAAGCCCATGTGGGCCACCGAGGAGTAGGCGACGAGCCGCTTCAGGTCGAGCTGCATCGTGGCGACGATGGCGCCGTAGATGATGCCGATGACAGCCAGGGTGAGCCACAGCGGCCGGCTCCAGTAGGCGGCCTCGGGGAACAGGTACAGGCCGAAGCGGAGGAAGCCGTACGTGCCGAGCTTCAACAGCACGGCGGCGAGCACGATCGAGCCGGCGGTGGGCGCCTGGGTGTGGGCGTCGGGGAGCCACGTGTGCACCGGGAAGATCGGCACCTTGACCGCGAACGCGATGGCGAAGGCGAAGAACAGCCAGCGCCCGGTCGATGCGGCGAAGTTCGCGCCGTCGGCGATCTCGACGAGGTCGAAGGTGACCTTGCCGAGATCACGGCTGGCGAGCGCCACCGTGGCGATGAGCCCGACGAGCATGAAGGCCGAGCCGAACATCGTGAACAGGAAGAACTTCGTGGCCGCGTAGACCCGGTTCTCGTAGCCCCATCCGCCGATCAGGAAGTACATCGGCACGAGCACGATCTCGAAGAAGATGAAGAACACGAACAGGTCGAGGCTGAGGAACGTGCCCATCACGCCGGCCTGCAGCAGCAGCAGCCAGGCGAAGTACGGCTTTTCGTCGTGGTGCGGGTCGGGCCCGATGATCGCCAGCGGGTACAGCAGGCCGGTCAGCAGGACGAGGAACAGCGAGATGCCGTCGACGCCGAGATGCCAGGAGATGCCCCACGGTTCGATCCAGCTGTGCTTCGACACGAACTGGAAGTCGGCGTCGCCGGTTTCGAACGACGCCAGCAGCCAGATCGTCAATCCGGCCGTGGCCACCGAGGACAGGATGGCGATCAGCTTCGCGTAGTCGGGCCGCGACTTCGGTGTGAGCGCGACGAGGAGCGCGCCGACGATCGGCACGATGACGATCGCGGTGAGGATCGGGAAGCCCAGATCGAGGCTCGATTCGGCGGCGAGCATCACAGGATCCCCCGGATCACGACGAACCAGCCGAGCAGCAGCACGACGCCGAGCCCGATGATCGTGGCGTACTGCCGGACGTATCCCGTCTCGGCCTTGCGGACCTCGTTGGCGGTTTCACGAACGATGACCGACGTGCCGGTAGCGGCGCCGTCGATGACGGTGGCGTCGAATGCCGACGCGGCCTCGAACCCCTTGCGGCCCGGGTTGCCCATGAACCACGAGATCGCCGTGTCGAAGTACCAGCCCTGCGCGAACACGTTGGGTTCGACGGCCTTGAGCTTGCGCTTCTGGTAGATGAGCCAGGCGAGCACGATGCCGACGAGCGCGCAGAGGATCGCCGCGATCAGCAGCAGCACGAGGTGGTCGTAGGCCCAGTCGTCGTGGATGTCGGCCTCGCCGAAGCCGACCACCGGGTGCAGCCAGTCCTCGAGCTTGTGCTCCCAACTGTCGGGGATGATCCCCAGATGCGGCAGCTGCATCACACCGCCGAACACCGCGAGCACCGCGAGGATCACGAGCGGCACGAGCATCACCGGCGGCGACTCGTGGGGCTTGAACTCGCCGTGGGCCCCGTGCTCTTCGGCATGGGTCTCCCACTTCTGCTCGCCGAAGAACGTCATGATCACCTGGCGGGTCATGTACAACGCGGTGAGCAGCGCGGTGACGAACACGAGGGCGTACAGGGCCCAGCTCTCGGCACCGGCGAACAGCAGGATCTCGTCCTTCGACCAGAACCCGGCGAACGGCGGGACACCGGCGATGGCCAGCCACCCGATGATGAACGTGCCGCACGTGACCGGCATGAACTTGGCGAGCTTGCCCATCTTGCGCATGTCCTGCTCGTCGTGCATGCCGTGGATCACCGAGCCGGAACCGAGGAACAGCAGCGCCTTGAAGAAGGCGTGGGTGATCATGTGGAACACGGCCGCCACGTAGGCGCCGGTGCCGATGGCGAGGAACATGAACCCGAGCTGCGACACCGTCGAGTAGGCGAGCACCCGTTTGATGTCGGTCTGGGCCAGGGCGATCGTGGCCGCGAAGAACGCCGTCAGCACACCGATCCAGGCGATCATCGGCCCCACCCAGTCGGCGGCGACGGTGATCACCGGGTTGACGCGGACCATCAGGTACACGCCGGCGGTGACCATGGTGGCGGCGTGGATGAGCGCCGACACCGGCGTCGGGCCGGCCATCGCGTCGGGCAGCCAGATGAACAGCGGGATCTGCGCCGACTTGCCGACGGCGCCGACGAACAGCATGGCGGCGATGGCGGTGGCCGTGGTCTGTGCCAGCAGCCCCGACTGGGCGTTGTTGTTCAGCACGCTGTAGCTCAGCGAGCCGACGGCAGCGAACGAGAAGAACATCGCCACCATGAAGCCCCAGTCGCCGACGCGGTTGGTGACGAAGGCCTTCTTGCCGGCGGTGGCCGCCGATTCACGGGTGTGCCAGAAGGCGATGAGGAAGTACGAACAGGTGCCGACACCCTCCCAGCCGAGGAACGTGACGAGCATGTTCTCACCGAGCACCAGCACCAACATGGCGGCGACGAACAAGTTGAGGTAGAGGAAGAACTTCGAGAACTTCGCATCCCCGTGCATGTAGCCCACCGAGTACAGGTGGATCAGGGCGCCGATGCCGGTGACGAACAGGCACATGATGATCGACAGCGGGTCGGCGAGGAACGCGAGGTCGACGCGGAGCCCGCCGGCGGGCACCCACGAGAACACCGATTCGACGTGGACGCGCTCGTCGGGGCTCATGCCGTGCAGATCGATGAACGCCCCGACCGACACGACGAAGGATGCGGCGACCATCAGCGTGGCGAACCAGCCGACGAGCGGTTCACCGAGACGGCGGCCGAACAGGAGGATGACGAGGAAGCCGGCCAGCGGGAGCGCAGGGATCAGCCAGAGGACGTCGAGCACGGTGCGGTCAGCCCTTCAACTCGGCGAGGTCGTCGGCGGTGGCGCCGGGACGGGCACGCAGGATCGACACGAGGATGCCGAGGCCCACGACGACCTCGGCGGCGGCGACGACCATCACGAAGAACACGGCGGTCTGGCCGTCGATGTCACCCAGCTGCACCGACAGGGCGACGAAGCTCAGGTTCGCGGCGTTGAGCATGAGCTCGATGCACATGAACATCACCAACGGGTTGCGGCGCACCAGCAGGCCGACCGCGCCGATCGAGAAGAGCAACGCCGACAGCAGCAGGTACCACGTGGGTTCGATGGCGGCGATCACGACGCGGACTCACCTTCACCGATGTCGCCCGATCCCATCGCGTCGGACCGGGGCCAGCGGCGGGTGACGAGCACGGTGCCGGTGACGGCGACGATGAGGAGCACCGAGGCCAGTTCGAGGGCGAACACGTAGTCGCCGTACAAGCTGCTGGCGAGCTGGCGGATGTTGGCGTCGTGGCCGGCGTTCTCCCCCGCCACGGCCAGCCCGGTACCCGGGTTGATCGTCAGCGCGTCGCGGGCGCGCACGATGGCGGCGCCCAGCAGGCCGATGAGGCCGACGCCCATCACGAGCGCGAGCGGCCGCTGGAGGGGGATCGGTTCGATCTGGAGGTCCATCGACCGGTCGATGCCGAGCAGCATGATGACGAACAGGAACAGCACGACGATGGCGCCGGCGTACACGATGATCTGGACCGCGGCGACGAAGTGCGCCCCGAGCGCCACGAACTGCACGGCCACGCCGAACAGCGTGAGCACGAGACCCAGCGCGGCGTGCACGGGGTTGCGCATGGCGATGACGCCGACTGCGCCGCCGAGGATCATCACCGCCGCGGAGAAGAACACCACGTATTCGAGGAACGTGGCGTCACTCATCGGCGCACCACCTTGACGCCCTTTGCGTCGGGATCGCCCTCGGCGTCGCGGACGGCCTGCTCGGGCTCGGGGGCGCGCACGCCGTAGCCGAGCTCACCGCTCCAGCCGACCTGGCCCTCGAACGTGGCGTCGCCCGACGATGACGTGGCGCGCATCCAGCCGCTGGTGAGGACGTCGTCGCCCTCGCGCCAGTCTTCCCACGGCAGCTGCTTGGGCTTGCCGTCGTCGTCGACGACCAGTTCGCTCTTCGTGTAGATCGCGTCCTGGCGGTTGGTGAAGGAGAACTCGAACAGCTTCGACTCGGTGATCGCCTCGGTCGGGCACGCCTCGACACACATGTCGCAGTGGATGCAGCGCAGGTAGTTGATCTCGTAGACGAACCCGAAGCGCTCGCCCGGAGATGTGGGGTGCTCCGGATCGTTGTCGGCGCCGCGCACGTAGATGCACTTCGCCGGGCAGACACCGGCGCAGAGCTCGCACCCGATGCACTTCTCCATGCCGTCCTCGTAGCGGTTGAGGACGTGGCGGCCGTGCAGCCGCTCGGGTCGCTCCATCTTCTCGTCGTGCTGGACGTCGCGCGCCTGGGAGTCCTTCTTCTTCGCCCGCCGACCACCGGAGTACTCCATCGTGACCCGGTCACCGCCGAACAGGCGGTGCTGGCGCATCGTGACCCAGAAACCCTCGAAGTAGCCCATCAGTTCGCCGCTCCTGCTCGATTCGACCGGCTGACCCGCAACGCGGCACCGAACAGCGCGACGCACACCGCCGCCACGGCGAGGCTGATCAGCACCACGCGGATGCTGTCGGCGGGGTCGCCGTCGGGGGAGAACTGGCGGAGCGCGGCGAGCAGCAGGAACCAGCCGAGCGCGATCGGGATGAGCACCTTCCAGCCGAAGTCCATCAGCTGGTCGTACCGGAACCGCGGCAGGGTCGCCCGGAACCACACGTACATGTAGAGGAACATGAACAGCTTGAGCACGAGCCAGGCGGTGCCGCTGAGCGGGCCGAGGAATCCGAGGATGTTGGTGCCGGCGATCTCCAACGGCTGCGGGCCGCCGAGGAACAGCGTGACGATCACGAGCGACATCGTGATCACGTTCATGAACTCGGCGAGGTAGAAGAGGGCGAACGTGAACGCCGAGTACTCGGTGTTGAAGCCGCCGACCAGCTCCTGTTCGGCCTCGACGAGGTCGAACGGCGGCCGGTTCAGTTCGGCCGTGGCAGCGATCAGGAAGATCACGAACGGCACGATGCCGGTGGAGATCAGGTTCCAGTCGCCGAGGTCGTTCTGCATGAACACGATCCCCGACGTGGACAGCGTGCCCGACGACAACAAGACCGCGGCCACGCTCAGCCCGAGCGCCGCTTCGTAGGAGATCATCTGGGCCGACGCCCGCACGGCACCGAGCAGCGGGTACTTCGAGCCGCTCGACCAGCCGGCGAGCATGATGCCGTACACGGCGATCGACGACAGCGCCAGCACGATGAGGATGCCCATCGGCGGGTCGGCGAGCTGGACCCGGGTGAGGTGACCGAACCACTCGACGGTGCCGTCCTTGCCGTCGCTGAAGTCGCCACCGAGCGGGATGACCGACCAGACGAGGAACGCCGGGACGAACGCCAGGAACGGGGCGATGCGGAACACGATGCGGTCGGCTCGGGCCGGCAGCAGGTCTTCCTTGAAGATCAGCTTCATGCCGTCGGCGAGCGTCTGGAGGAGACCGAACGGGCCGGCCTTGTTCGGCCCGATCCGGTTCTGCATGCCGGAGACGACCTTGCGCTCGTACCAGACCATGAACATCGTGCCGATGAGGCCGATGACGAACACGACGAGCACCTTGAACGCCACGAGCAGGATCGGCGTCCACAGCAGCCCGCCGTTCAAGAGGGGATCCATGGCGAGGAGCGACTGGGCCGGCATCAGACGCGCTCGATCCGGACGTCGGTGACGGGCGCGGTCACGTCGATGATCTCCTCGATCGTGCCACCCGGTTGGTTGAACGGCGACCACACGATGCCGCGCGGGATCGAGTCGTCGGCGACGATCGGCAGGACGGTCGACGCCTTGGCGCTCACCAGCTTCACGTCGGAGCCGGCCTCGATGCCGAGGGCATCCAGATCGAGCGGGTTGACCCGTGCCGACGCGCCGGGCGCGAGCTTGGCGAGCGAGCGCGACATCTCGGTGCCGACGGCCCGGTCGTAGAGCTTGCGACTCACCACGAGTCGATAGTCATAGCTGTTGCGGGCCGTCGCGGCGAAAGACACCGGGCTGAGCGTGCCCGGCGTGGCGGCGAGCACGATGCCGTCGGTGGCGGTGGCGAGCGCCTCGCTCGTGACCGCGGCGAAGGCGGGCACGGTGGCCGCGAGCACGTCGGTGAGCTGGTCGACCGTCGAGACCGATCGGAGCACGTGCTCGGCCGGCAGGGAGCGGTCGCCGAGCCGCAAGCCGAGCTCGATGGCGATCATCCAGTCGGGACGGCTCGTGTCGTGTGCGGTCACCTGCTGGGCGAGCGTGGTGACCCGCCCCTCGAGGTTGGTCGTGGTGCCCGCCTTCTCGCCGAACGCGGCGCCGGCGAGGACGACGTCGGCGAGCTGCGACGACTCGGACGGGAACGTGTCGATCGAGATGACCCGCCGCGCACCGGCGAGCGCCCGCCGGGCCAGGTCGGCGTCGGGGCAGTCGTTGATCGGGTCGGCGCCGAGCAGCACGAGCAGGTCGATCTTGCCGTCGGCTGCTGCCTGCAGCGTGGCGAGCCCGTCGTGGTCGCGGTCGGCGGGCGCGAGGCCGGCGGTGAGTGCGCCGACGACGTTGCCGCGACGGAGCGCGGGCAGCACGGTGGCGCCCGGAACGCCGTCGAGCAGCGCCTGCAGCGCGGCCACGGTGGCGTCGGCCGGCTCGGCGAGGTTCGGGCGCCCGGCGACGATCACGACGTCACCCGAAGCGAGCTGCTCGGCGATCTCGCCGTCGGCCAGCGCGCTGGCGACCGCCGCCTGCTGACCGCCCGGTTCGTAGCGCAGCGACTTCCACGCGTACCGGGTGAGGCCGGTGTCGGTGGCGGAGAACTCGACGATGCGGCGCTTGCCGTTCTCGGCGGCGTCGCGCAGGCGGAGGAACAGCACGGGCAGTTCCTCTTTCAGGTCCGGGCCGAGCAGCACGATCGTGCTCGCCGAAGCGGCCTCGGCGATGGTGGCCCGGGGCAGCCCGAGCACCTCGGCAGGCAGGCCGTCGCCGAACTGGGCGTCGCGGTATTCGACGCCGAGCGTGTCGGCGAGCTTGGCCCAGGCGAAGGCGTCCTCGTTGGAGCCGCGGGCGCCGCCGAGGAGGGCGATGCCCGACGGTCCGCCGGAGTCGAGCGCCTCGCGCACGAGACGGCCGGCGGCATCGAGGGCAGAGTTCCACGACGTCGTGGCGAGGCCGGACTCGCCGCGCACGAGCGGCCGACCGAGCCGGTGCTCGCTGCCGATGGCCTCGAAGTCGAATCGGCCGCGGTCGCACATCCATCCCCAGTTGACCGGATCGCTGTCGACACCCTGGAGGCGCAGCAGTTCGTCGCGGCTCGACTGGATGACGGACCGGCACCCGACCGCGCACGTGGTGCAGGTGGTCTCCTGCTCCGACAGGTCCCACGGCCGGGCCTTGAACCGGTACGGCTTGGCGGTCAGCGCGCCGACCGGGCAGATCTGCACGGTGTTGCCCGAGAAGTACGAGGCGAACGGCTCGTCGGGGAACGTCATCACCTGCGTGCTGTTGCCACGGCTGATGAAGTGGATCAGCTTGTCGCCGGCGACCTCGTCGGCGAATCGGGTGCAGCGGTCGCACAGGATGCAGCGTTCGCGGTCGAGGAACACGAGATCGCTGATCGGGATCGGCTTTTCGTAGTGGCGCTTCTCCTCGACGAACCTGCTCTCGCCCGGGCCGTGGCTGAACGCTTGGTCCTGGAGCGGGCACTCGCCGCCCTTGTCGCACACCGGGCAGTCGAGCGGGTGGTTGATGAGCAGCAGTTCGAGCATGCCCTCCTGGGCCCGCTTCACCTGTGGGGTGTCGGTGACGACGACCTGGCCGTCGGCCACCGGGGTCATGCACGACACGACCATCATCGGTCCGCGCGGCCCTTCCACTTCGACCATGCACTGGCGGCACATGCCGACCGGCGCCATGCGCGGGTGGTAGCAGAAGTGCGGGATGTACTCGTCGTCGCGCAACGCGGCGGCGATCACCATCTCGCCCTTCGTGGCCGCCACCTCGCGCCCGTTCAGCGTGATGAGAACACGGTTCGGGTCGGGTTCGGGAGTGGGCTCGAACTCCTCGACCGCGTCGTCCACGGGCTCCGCGGAGTCGTTGGTGTCTGCGTTGTCGGTCATCACTCGGCTCCGACCGGAATGAGCTTGCGTTCCACGCGCGGACTGATGAGTGCCTGGAAATCCTCGGGGAACAGGGTGAGCGCGGAGTGGATCGGGACGTAGGCCGACGGGCCGACGAAGCAGATCGTGGTCATCTTGTACGGGAACGGAACCGCCGCCAGCCCGAGGCGTTCGCTCGAGGCGTGGGGCATGTCACCCGGGCAGATCGTCTGGCCGACCTCGAGGATCGTGTCGAGGTCCTCCTGGGTGCCGTTGCCGGCGACGACGCGTTCGACGAGGCGGTACAGCCACGTACCGCCCTCGCGGCACGGCACGCACTTGCCGCACGACTCGTGGGCGTAGAACTTCACCAGCGTCAGCGCGGCAGCGGGGATGTCGGTGGTCGAGTCCATCACCATCACCGCACCCGAGCCGAGCATCGACCCGGCGGCGCCTGCCTGCGGGCCTTCGAACGGGATGTCGAGCTGGTCGCCGGTGAACCACGGCGCCGAGCCGCCACCGGGCACGAACGCCTTGAGTGCGCCGCCGTCGCGGATGCCCTGGGCGAACTCGTCGCCGTAGATCAGATCGCGGAAGGTCGTGGAGCCGTTGACGATCTCGTACACACCCGGGCGCACGACGTGGCCGGACACGGCGATCATGCGGGTGCCGGGCGACGACTCGGTGCCGATCGAGGTGTAGGCGACCGATCCCTCACGGGCGATGAACGCCAGGTTGGAGAGCGTCTCGACGTTGTTGACGATCGTCGGTTGGCCGTACAGCCCGACGGCGGCCGGGAAGTACGGGGGCTTGAGGCGCGGCATGCCACGCTCGCCCTCGAGCGATTCGATGAGTGCGGTCTCCTCGCCCACGACGTAGGCGCCCGCACCCCAGTGCAGCACGATGTCGACGGAGAAGTCGGTGCCGAGGATGTTCTTGCCGATGTACCCGGCGGCGTAGGCGTCGTTGAGTGCCGTGGCCACCCGCTCGTGGGCGAGCGGCATCTCGCCGCGGATGTAGAGGAAGCACTGCGACAACCCCGCCGCGTAGCAGGCGATCAGGCAGCCCTCGATGAGCTGGTGCGGGTCGCACTCCATGAGGAGGCGGTCCTTGTAGGTGCCTGGCTCGGACTCGTCGCCGTTCACCACGAGGTAGCGCGGCCACACGCCGGCGGGCGTGAACCCCCACTTCGTGCCGGCGGGGAAGCCGGCGCCGCCACGGCCGAGCAGCGTCGACTTCTTCACCTCGTCGGCCACCTCCGCGGGCGACTTGGCGAGCGCGGCACGCAGGCCCTCGTAGCCGTTGGTGGCGTGGTAGCGCTCGAGGGTGTGCGCGTCGTCGTACTCGAACCGCGACGTGACGACTGCGGGCCGGGCGGCCTCCGCCGACGACGGGTAGAAGCCCGGCGCCCAGGGATAGGGGGACAACACGGTCATGCGGGGCTCACTTCGATCCAGGCCGGCGCTTCGGTCACGTCATCGGGATGCCTCGCGCCGACCACGCGATCAGCGGGGATCAGCTGGCGGTTCCGGCCGAGCGTGCCGTGGGGCGGGATCTCGCCGTCGAGGGTGCCGGCGCGCAGGTCGTCGACGAGTTGGTCGAAGTCGGCAGGGGTCACCCGGAACCGGTGGCGGTAGTTGACCTGCAGCGTCGGTGCCTCGGTGCACGCGGCCTGGCACTCGGCGTGCTGGAGGGTGATCAGGCCGTCGTCGGTGGTCGAGCCGGCCTTGATGCCGAGACGGTGCTCGGCGTGGTGCATCAGCGCGTCGGCGCCGAGCAGCGCGCACGACATCGTGCCGCAGATGTTGATCAGGTACTTGCCGGTCGGTTCGAAGCGGAACATCTCGTAGAACGAGGCGGTGCCGTACACCTCCGCCGGGGTCACCTCGATCAGTTCGGCGACGTGGCGCATCGCCTCGTTGGTGACGTAGCCGTTCTGCTCCTGGCTCAGGTGCACGAGCGGGATCAGCGCCGACTTCTTCTTCGGATAGCGCGCGATGATCTCGCGCGCCAGCACCACGTTGTGATCGGACAGCCGGCTCATCGGTCCACCCCTCCGAGGACGGGGTCGACCGAGGAGATGGCGGCGACCGCGTCGGCGATCAGGCCGCCGCGCATCATGTGCGGCAGGCACTGGATGTTGACGAAGGACGGGTCACGCATGTGCATCCGGTACGGGCGCGACGATCCGTCGCTGGCGATGTAGCAGCCGATCTCGCCGCGCGGGCTCTCGATGCCGACGTAGGCCTCGCCCTCGGGCACCTTGAAGCCCTCGGTGAAGATCTTGAAGTGGTGGATGAGCGCCTCCATCGACTCGTCGATGCGCGCCCGCGGCGGCGGGGTGACCTTCTTGTCCTGGATCCGGAAGTCGCCAGGAGGCATCCGGTCGAGGATCTGCTCGACGATGCGCATCGACTCGCGGATCTCGGCCAAGCGGATCGCGTACCGGTCGAACGCGTCGCCGTACGAGCCGACGATCACGTCGAACTCCATCTCCTCGTAGTGCGCGTAGGGCAGGTCGCGGCGCAGGTCCCACTCGACCCCGGTCGAGCGCAGCGTCGGGCCGGTGGCGCCGAGGGCGACGGCTTCGCTCGGCGTGATCACGGCGACACCCTGCAGGCGCTCGCGCCAGATCGGCTGGCCCGTCATCAAGGTGTCGTACTCGTCGAGGCGGGGTGGGAGCATGTCGAGCAGGTGCAGCACACCGTCACGCCACCCCGCGGGCAGGTCGGCGGCGACGCCGCCGGGGCGGATGTAGTTGTGGTTCATCCGCAGGCCGGTGACCTCCTGGAAGAAGCGCAACACCTCCTCGCGCTCGCGCCAGCCGTAGATCATCATCGACACCGCGCCGAGGTCCATGCCGTTGGTGGCCATGAACAGCAGGTGGCTGGCGATGCGGCTCATCTCGGCCATCAGCATCCGGATCCAGACGGCGCGGTCGGGGATCTCCTCGTCGATGCCGAGCAGCTTCTCGGTGGCCATCGCGAAGGCGAGCTCGTTGGCGATCGGGCTCAGGTAGTCCATGCGGGTGACGTTCGTTCCGCCCTGCATGTACGCCAGCTGCTCGCCCGTCTTCTCCATGCCGGTGTGCAGGTAACCGATGATCGGCTTGCAGCGCAGCACCTTTTCGCCCTGGAGCTCGAGCATGAGACGCAGCACGCCGTGGGTCGACGGGTGCTGCGGGCCCATGTTCATGATCATCGTCTGATCCTCGTCGGGATCTTCCGGCAGGTCGCCGAGCTTGGCGGCCTCGGTCTCGCTCATCCGCAGCACCGCGCCGACCTCGCGCATCAGCTCGGTGGCGGTGAGCTCGCTGCGTGGCCTGAGCTGCTGGTCGCCCTCGTCGGTGGCGGGGACGAAGCGCAGGTAGTCGGTGTCGCGTTCTTCGGTGGGCGCAGCCATCAGGTGTTCGCCTCTTTGAACTGGACCGGGATGGCGCCCACCTCGTAGTCCTTGCGGAGCGGGTGACCGATCCAGTCTTCCGGCATGAGGATCCGCGTCAGGTCGGGATGGCCGTCGAAGCTGATGCCGAACATGTCGAACGTCTCGCGCTCCATTGCCTCGCTGCCCGGGTAGAGGTCGAACAGCGACGGCAGGGTGGGCTCGGCTTCGGGCACCTGCACCCGGATCCTGATCCGGCGACGGGCGCTCAGGTCGAGCAGGTTCACGACCACTTCGAAGCGCTCGCGGGCGACGTCGGCCGGCAACGGACGGCCCATGTGCTGCAGGTAGTCGACCCCGGTCAGGTCGATGCACATGGTGAAGCCGTCGTCGTCCAACGACTTGATCAACGCCAGATAGCCGGCGACGTCGGTGTGCAACACCTCGGGCAGACCCGCCTCGATCGTCTCCACCGCGTCGGTCGTCGCGTCGGTCATCGCTTGGCTCCGAGCAGCACCGGCGACTCGATCGAGTCGGGGATCGGGATGTAGTCGACGTGGACGTTGGCCCCGGCGCCGGAGTCGGCGCGGCGCTTCATGATCTCCTTGGTCTCGATCAGCCCGTGGAGCGTCTCGATGGCGTGGATCAGGGTCTCGGGTGTGGGCGGGCAACCCGGCGCGTACACGTCGACCGGCACGATCTGATCGACGCCCTGCACGATCGCGTAGTTGTTGAACATGCCGCCCGACGACGCGCACACGCCCATCGAGATGACCCACTTCGGTTCCATCATCTGGTCGTAGACCTGGCGGAGCACCGGGGCCATCTTCTGGCTGACGCGGCCCGCCACGATCATGATGTCGGCGTGACGCGGCGAGGCGCGGAACACCTCCATGCCGAAGCGGGAGATGTCGTAGTGGGCGCCCCCGGTGGCCATCATCTCGATGGCACAGCAGGCGAGACCGAACGATGCCGGCCACGACGAGCGCGACCGCGACCAGTTGACGATGTCTTCGATCCTGCCCGTGATGACGTTGTGTGAGAGCCCGCCGAGTCCGTCGTCGAGCACATCGTTGACGATGCCCATGTGATGTCCTTACGCGGCTTCGTCGTCGGCGGGCGCTCGCCCTTCGGTTCCGACGCGGCGAACCGTCGTGGTCAGGGTGCGGTCGGGGGTGACCATGGCGGCGTCGCTGAGCAGGTTGCGCACCGTGCCGATCGGGCCCCAGTCGAGGCCGCCGCGGGCCACTTCGTAGACGAACGTGGCGAAGAAGATCACGGAGAACACCAGCACGGCCCAGAAGCCGTACGCGCCCAGCGTGTCGTGCGCGACGGCGTAGGGATAGATGAACACGATCTCGATGTCGAACATGACGAACAGCATCGCGACCACGTAGAAGCTGACCGGGAAGCGTTCCGGCGGCTCACGCGATGGGACGATGCCGCACTCGTACGGTGCCTCCTTCGCCGACGACGGCCGGCGCGGGGCCAGCAGCCGGGACGCGCCGTAGCTGACCACGCCGAACACGAGGGCGAGGACCATGAGGACGACGATCGGGAGGTACTGCGCCATGGCTCAGACCGAGACGGTCTCTTTCTCGGTGGCGCTGGTGTCGACGGCGGCCTTTCCGACCGGGACGATCGGCTTGGCGAGGTTCTCGCGCAGGATGCGCTCACGACGGTGCAACAGGTAGCACAGTGCGAGGAAGATCGCTCCGCCGCCGATCGTCAGCACCATCGCCGGCTGACGCTTGGCGCCGAGATCGCGGACCATGTACACGTACTGGCGCTGTTGGGTGTCGTCGATCGCGGGTGGGATCGGGGCGCGCCCAGGCTCGGTGCGGACCTGCACGAGCGGTGCCGCCTCGGCGAGCACGTAGTGCGGCTCGTGGAAGAAGGCGAGGAAGTCGAGCGTGTCGTTGATCTTGGGGGAGCGCTCGCCACCGAGGTCGAAGACTTCGACGATCTGGAACTGGCCGGCCTCGAAGGCCTCCACCTCTTCGAGGAACACCGCCGCCTGGGCCTGCACCTGACCGAACTCGGCCGACGAGTTGTCGAGGATCTCCCAGCCCTGCACGAGCAGTTGCTCGGCGACCAGTTCGGACTCTTCGACCGGCGTGGCGTCAGCCGGGATGTCGGGCTTGGTCTCGAGGACTCCGGCCGAGTACAGCGCCTGGGTGTCCTGCAGGACGGTCTTGCCCGGCACCTCGGCCCACGTGGGGTCGGGGCCCTTCAGGCCGATGCCGTAGATCCACCACGTCATCCCCATCAGCATCAACCACCCGAACAGGGCGGTGAGCGTGACGAGGAACGCGAGCCTCGCCCCCATGTTGGTGGCGAGGATCATGTAGATGCTGCCGCAGAGGATGACCACGGCGATGATGACCGTGAGCAGGCCCCGGATCTCGGGTTCCCAACCGATTGCCAACAGCGACATCACAGGCTCCGGACGTATTCGACGATGGCTTGGATCTGCTCGTCGGTGAGCATCGTGCCGAACCCCGGCATGCGGCCGCTGCCCTGGCCGTTGCGGCCGTACAGCTTGCCTTCCTCCGAGCCCGACTTGATGAAGGCGACCATGCTGGCTTCGCCGGTGAAGTGGTTGTTCACCGCGCCGCCGGTGAGGTTCCACCCGAACGCGCCCTGGCCGGTGGTGGTCGGCTCGTTGTAGCTCCAGCCGAGCGTGTGGCAGCGGGCGCAGCTGTAGGCGCCGCTGGCGAGCTCGAGGTTGAAGAGCGCCTCGCCGTAGGAGTCGGCGTCGCCCTCGTCGACGGCCTTGCGGGCAGCGGCTTCGATGTCGTCTTGGATGCTGGTCGGCAGATGGCCCGAATCGCAGTTCATCGGATCCTCCCCCTCGAGGCAGTCCTCACGGGGGATCTGGATGCTGTGCATGTAGGCGATCAGGTTGTCGATCTGCTGGGTGTTCATCGGGCCGCCGCCGACGAGGCCCCAGGGCGACATCGGCGAGAACGGTCGCCCGTAGTTGAGGATGAAGCGGACCTCGTCGTCGGTGAAGCGGTAGAAGACCGTGTTCAACGCCGGCGCCTTCCAGTTGACCGCCTGCACCTCGCCGGTGTTCGGGTCGGTGACGGTGAACGGGGCTTCGCCGCCGACGGCCTGCATGCCGCCGTGGCAGCCGGCACAGTTGAAGCCGCCCTCGGCGGTGGGCGCGAACAGCTGCGAGCCCCAGCTGGCGAACCGGTTCTCCCAGCCCTCCTCGGCGCCCGCCTGCCGGCTGGGTTCGAACACCCAGTAGAGCGGCAGTGCGACCACGATGACGGCCAGCAGCAGTACGCCCATCAACTGGACGCGCTCGAGGCGCGGACCTTCGAGTGTCTCGTCGTCGTAGTACGGCTTGCGGTTGGCCGCCAGCTCGATCTCCGAGCCGACCTCCTTGCGCCCGCCGATGACGTTGAAGATGCCGTAGATCAACCACCCGATGGCGATCGCGACGAACGCGATGACCGCAATGGTGGTGGTGGTGCTGGCGAGGATCACTCCGGTCATCAGTGCTCCCCACCGCCGGTGCAGTGCGGACCCTCGGCCTCCTGGCCGGTGGTGTTCACACCGATCGCCGGGCCGGTCACGGCCTTGCTGGTGTCGATCGTGACGTCGTCGTTGGCAGCGACGGTGGCCGGGAACCGGTCCATGCCGCGCGGCGCGGGGCCGCCCTTCTTCTCACCGGCGCGGTTGTACTGCGAGCCGTGGCACTGGCACTCGAACCACTGGCTGGTGAGGCACTGCGGGACGCGGCAACCGAGATGCGGGCACTTCTGGCTCAGCACCACGATGCCCTGGCGCATCGCCACGAGCAGGTTCTCGGGATAGACGAGCTCGGCGGCCGGGAGGGCTTCCTCCGGGTACTCGGTGATCCAGCTGCGGGCCTCGGCGGCGTAGAAGAAGCCGTTGCCCTGCTTGATGCCGTCTTTGATCGCGCCGAGCTTGCCGACGGTGACCTGGCCGCCGAAGCCGCCGGTGCCGGTCGGCCACAAGAACGCGACGAACGCCGCGGCGGCGAACGTGACGATGCCGACGCTCATCAGCGACACCGCGGCGCGGTTGAAGAACTGGCGGCGCGACTCGCCGATCGCCTCGGGGTCGGGTGGTGTCCACGGCACCATGTCGGCGGTGGTGTCGACGGTGGCGAGTGCGGTGCCGGTGCGGGCCGCAGTGCCGGCAGCCTCGACTTGCGCGGCCGTCGCGGTGGCGGGAGCCGCGGCCGGCGCGGCGGTGTGGGCGGCACGGTCGCGGCGGACGGTCTCGCCCGAGAGCGCTCCCGCGCCGCGCACGTCGCTGCGGCGGGCGAGCGTGAAGAACGCGATCGCGGCCAGCACGACGACGACGCCGATGATGATTCCGATGACTGCTGCAGTGCTCATGACAGGACTCCTTTCACGATCGGTTGGGTCGCCGTCTCTAGAGCTCGAAGAACAAGCCGTCGACCCACGGCAGGACGAAGTTGAAGCCGGGGCCACGGAAGAACGATCCGATGATCACGAGCACGGCCCAGAACATGAGGTGCACGGTCATCAGGGAGGTGACGAACTTGCGATCCTCCGGCTTGTTCGACGGGTTGCGGTCGAGGTAGGGCGCGAGGATCAACGCGATCAGACCGACGCCGGGGATCGTGACGCCGGCGACCATCGGGTGGAACATCGTGAGCAGTTCCTGCAGGCCGAGGAAGTACCACGGCGCCTTCGACGGGTTCGGCGTCTGGTTCGTGTTGGCCAACTGCAGCAGCGGCGCGTTGACGAACACCGAGAAGATGGTGACCAGCGCCGTGCAGGCGAGGGCGGCGACGAACTCGGTGGCGAGCAGGTGCGGCCAGGTGTGGACCTTGTCGACGGGCGTGGCCTTGACGTCTTGGATCGAGCCCGACTTGACGACGGTGAGCAGGCGCTGCGTGTGGCCACCAGGGCCAGCTCCCACGGGGACACCCGCTGCGCCGGCGGGAGCGGCGACGACGGCGCCGACCTTGTCGGCCACGGCGACAGCACCAGCGGCTGCGGCGGCGGGCTCGTCGCCCGA
>CAZYWK010000009.1:49091-65496 GCA_964651825.1 uncultured Ilumatobacteraceae bacterium
GGCCGACTTGTCGCGGGCGGCCTGCGCCCGCTTCAGCAGGTGTTCGGGGATCTCGGTCATGAGCGAGTCACCTCACCTTCGAGTGCAGTACGAGTCGTCACAGCGGGCCCGAGATCCCGCCGTCCTTGCGGACACGCCAGAAGTGGATGGCCATGAAGATGACGATCACGAACGGGAAGAACAACACGTGCAGCACGTACCATCGCAACAGCGTCTCGGAGCCGATCTCGGCGCCGCCGAGCAGCACGAAGCGCACCTCCTGGCCGAACACCGGCGTGTAGCCCATCATGTTCGTGCCCACGGTGACGGCCCAGAGTGCGAGTTGGTCCCACGGCAGGAGATAGCCGGTGAACGACAGCAGCAGGGTGAGCGTCAACAGGATCACGCCGATCACCCAGTTGAACTCACGGGGCGGCTTGTACGCGCCGTGGTAGAAGACGCGGGCCATGTGGAGGAACACGGCGAGGACCATCAAGTGCGCGCCCCATCGGTGCATGTTTCTGACCAGCAACCCGAACGTGACGTTGGTCTGCAGGTTCTGGATGTTGTCCCAGGCCACCGTGGCCTCGGGCCGGTAGAAGAACATCAAGAAGATGCCTGTGACGGTCAGCAGGATGAACAAGAAGAAGCTGAGGCCGCCGAGGCAGAGCGTGTAGCTGACCTTGACCGCGTGGCGCTTCACCTTCACCGGGTGCAGGTGGTACAGCACCGAGTTCATGATGACGTAGCTGCGGTTGCGCGGGCTGTCGGTGTAGCCCTTGCGGAAGATGGACCCCGGACGGAAGATCGAGCTCCACGCCTGGCTGCCCTGCACCGAGTCGACCGTGGAGGTGACGCGGTCTTTCACGGTGGGGCGGGGTTTGTCGTCGATGATCTTGGCCATGATGTTTGTTTGTCCGTCTCGTTCGGTCGGGGCTCAGAGCCTCATGCCGTAGCCGTAGCCGTGGTTGTTCGTTCGTACGTGGGAGTTCCCGGCCGCAGTGGCGGTGCCCACCTTGCCCAGGATGATCACTCCGGTGGGGCACCGGTCGACGCACAGGGCGCAGCGCGTGCAGATGTCGTCGTCGATGGTGAACATGAAAGCGTCGGAGGGGTCGGTGCCGGGCTGTTCGGTGCCCTGCGCGTCGTCGACCGCGTCGACCGACACCATGTGGATGCACTTCCACGGGCAGATGTCGACGCAGCCCTCGCAGGCGATGCACTCGGTCTGGTCGATGTGGATGAACTGCTTGGGCTTGACGGCCTTGGTCAGGTAGTCGGCATCGACCTCGACGAGCATGTAGTCGTCGGTGAACGGCATCATCGGGGGGTTGGCGTCGGTCTTCGCCATCGCTGCGCTATGCCTTCTTCACGAGCGGACGGCCATAGGTGGACACCGGCAGTTCCTTCGGCTTCACGTTGCCGCGCTTCTGCCACCACACGGCGAGGAAGATGTACAGCCCGAAGAAGATCACGTGCAGCAGGACCACGACGATGTCGCGGACCGCTTCGTACTGGAGGGTGATCGGGTTCCAGCCGCCCTGCGACTCCGGCTTGAGAATGCCACCCGGGCCGATGAGCAGCTTGTCCTTCGACCAACCGAGGTCTTTGTCGGCGTGGGCGATCCATTGGTGCGGCACGATGCCGAAGGCGAGGAAGAGCACCCCGAAGATGTACGCCGACGCCAGCATGGCCTGGCCCCAGTCGAACGGAGCGTCGACCGGGCGGCGCTTGCCGTAGGGGATGATCGCGAGCGAGAGCACCAAGGCACCGACGAACGACACGATGAAGGCCTGGTTCATGCCCGGCCACGCGAGCACATCGACGGCGATCATGGCGATTGCGTTCCTCTCCTACTGGTTCTCGACGGTTGGCTGGTTCTCGACGGGACGGGCACGGACCGTGTGTCCCGGTTGCACGACGACTGTACTCGTCGGTGTCAGATGTACGAAGTCTGGCACCACACTCTGCCGAGCGCGCGAGGTTGTGCGTAAGTGCACCCGGATCGTGGGTCGTCCGCCAGGGCCTCGAATCCGGGTCGGATCGACGAGATTCCCGAAGTCGGGCGAACGCCATCTATCATCGGCGCAGTGACCGAGATCCCCGAACACCTCCTGAAGCGTTCGCGCGAGCGACGCTCCGCGATCGGCCAGGGAGGCGACGACGCAGCGGCCCCGGCAGGCGACTCGACGCCCGCGGCGCCGGCAGCATCGGCCCCCGCCACCACGGCCGCGGCCGCCGCGCCGGCGGCGACCGGCCCGGCACCTCGCACCTCGGCCCCCGAACCTCCCGCTCCACCGCCCGCCAAGCCCGATCCTCCGTACGTGGTCGCCGCCAAGCAGCGCAAGAAGATCCCGTTCTGGGCCATGGCCACGCTCAGCTTGATGCCGGTGTGGGCGTTCATCTACGTGCGTGCGCTGACCAGCGCTCCCGAGGTGGTGGCCGGCCCGGTCGGTGTCGGCGCCGAGGTGTACTCGAACTGCGCCAGCTGCCACGGCGGGGTCGGTGAGGGCGGAGTCGGGTACGCATTCACCGACGGCATGGTCGAAGCGACCTTCCCCCACATCGCCGACCAGATCCGTTGGGTGTACTACGGCACCGAGGGCTACAACGCCGCGGGCATCACGATCTACGGCGATCCCAACCGCGAAGGCGGAGCCCACGAGACGGGCGCCCTCGGGGTGATGCCGGCCTTCGGCGGCCAGCTGTCCGGCGCCGACATCGTGGCGGTCGTGTGTCACGAGCGCTACACGCTCGGCGGCGCCGACCCGGCCTCCGAGGAGTTCGCGAACGAGTACGAGGCGTGGTGTTCGGAGGAGTCGCCGATCTACGCGGCGCTCGAATCCGGCGAGCTCGAACTCACGAGCGAGGTGATGCCCGAGGTGCTCGATGCCGAGGGCAACCCGATCGACGTCGGCGTCGTCGGCCCCGAGCCGATCCCCGGCTCGTCAGCCGGCGACTGACGCCACGTCCGATCGACGCCATCGACCGACGCCATCCGTTCGTCGCCATCCGATCGTCGCCATCCGGATCGTGCAAGGAGGACCAGGTGATCACCAGCCCCGACACCGACGTGCTGGTGGTGGGCGGTGGCCCCTCGGGGTCCGCGACCGCGCTGCGCCTCGCGTCGCACGGGCACCGGGTCACCCTGGTGGAGAAGCGGCCGACGCCGCGCCACAAGGCGTGCGGCGACATCCTCACGCCGCGGGCGGTCGCCGAGCTCGACCGTCTCGGTGTGTCGCCGCTCGGTGTGTCGCCGCTCGGCTTGGGTGGCCAGCGGATCGAGGGCGTGCGGATGGTCGCCTGCGGGCGCGAGATCACCGAGCCGTGGCCCGAGCATCCCGAGCTCCCCGATCACGCGATCGCGCTGCGCCGTGACGTGCTCGACGAGGCGCTGCGCGAGCGGGCGCGTGCCGCGGGGGTGACGGTGCTGATGGGTCACGAGGCGACGGCGCCGGTCGTCGACCGCGGCTTCGTCCGCGGCGCATCGATGTCGACCGCCGACGGCGACCGGGCGATCCGGGCCCGCTTCGTGGTGGTCGCCGACGGAGCGAACAGCAGGTTCGGCCGGGCGCTCGGCACCACCCGGGCCCACGACTGGCCCTACGGCATCGCCACGCGGAGCTACTGGGCGAGCCCGCGGGCCGACGATCGGTGGCTGGAGACCTGGCTGGCGATCCCCGACGCGAACGGAACGCCGATCGCCGGGTACGGGTGGGTGGCCCCGCTCGGCGACGGCACGGTCAACATCGGCATCGGCGTGCTGTCGACCTATCGCGACATCCGCGGCGTCCACGCGTTGAAGCTGCTCGATGCGTTCGTCCGCCAGGTCGCCGACCGTTGGCATCTCGATCCGGCAGCGGTGTTGAAGCCCCCGACTCGCTTCCGGGTGCCGCTCGGTGGTTCCGTCGGGCCGACGATGGGCCCGACGTTTCTCGTCGTCGGCGACGCCGCGGGCGCGGCCAACCCGTTCAACGGCGACGGTGTCGACGCCGCGCTGATGACCGGCCGGCTGGCCGCCGACGTGCTCGACGAGGCGCTCACCACGGGCAACTCGACCTCGCTCCAGCGGTATCCCACAGCGCTGGCCGACGAGGTCGGTCAGTACCACAAGGTCGGGCGCTTGACCGCCAGGTTCGTCGGCCGACCCGCCGTGCTGCGCCCGGCCCTGCGCGTGGCGATGCGCAGCGACCGCGTGATGGGCTCCGCCCTGCGCATCGCCACCCGCCAGCTCCGCTCCGATGCCCCCGGCGCCGCCGAACGCACCTACGCCCTCGCCGCCACCCTGAGCAAACTCGCCCCCAACTGGTAGCTGCCCGGCAGCCTGCGAGCGACCGTCAGGTGCGAGAGCGCTGGACCCGCTCGATCACTTCGCTGATCGCGAGCATGATCGCCGCTGCCCCGACACCCCACCACACTCCAGCGACGATGCCGACGATCACGCCCACGGCGACGATCGCGATGAGCCAGACGAGTTGGGAGCGACGGAAACGGAGACGTCGGGTCTGCGGCACAGCTTCATCATGGCCCGGCGGCGTGGTCGCCGTGTGCGTCGTGGTGGTCCGCTCCGCGATTGCCTGTCCCGAACTGATCGGAATCCGTGAATGCCGGGACGACCTGTCATGGTTGGTGATGCCTGCCGAGGCGTTGCTGGGCTGATCGAGGCAGTTGGTCACCCGTGTTGGACGCCGGGTCCGGTGAGTAGGGGGCAAGGTCGAACTGGCCGTCGGGTGTGCGCCAGAGCGCGACGGATGCGGCCGTGAAACCGGCGGCTGTGAGCAGGTAGGCGAGTGTCGGCCCTGTGTTGGTGCCGAACGGGCCGCCGACCAGGATGAACTCGACGGGCGAGGCCAGCAGCATGGCGACGGCGAGCACACGTGGAGCGAGCTTGGCGCGCCACAGCAGCACTCCGAGCGCGATCCGGCCGACGGTGATCGTGAGGAAGAACGGCACGATCGCCAGGATCGTGGTCGGGAAGGTCTCCAGGTTCTTGGCGAGCGCGGTCGTGGTCGCCGTGTCGAGGTCGTGATCCGCGGTCACGAGCGCGATCAGCGTGAGGTTCGGGTTCGTGAGGGCTGAGCAGCAGGCGTAGGTGACGAACCCGCCGACGACGAGCGTCAGCCGGGGCAGCGTGCGCCGGTGGGCCATCATCATGGCGACGGCCGATGGTACGAGCAGGAGCGCGAACGCGACGGTCAGCCATTGGGCGATGCGGGCCGCCGTTGGATCCGCGGCGATGCTCGCGAACGTCTCCTCGGTGGTTCCGCCGAGCTCTTCTGGTGTGACCGCGTTGGATGCCGCGAGCGCGAGCCACGGGAGCGGTGCGACGACGGCGAGCAGGATTCGCCAGAATCGGCGGAAATCGGGCGGTTGGGGATGGCTGCTGGCGGGCGGGTGGCTGGCGTCGGTTTGGGGCATGGTCGTCCTCGCGTTCTCGGGTCGGTGTCGATCGCTCAGGTGACTTGGACGATGGAGTACATGCCGCTGGCGAAGTGCGAGGGAGCGTTCGGGGGTGGTCCGTCGCCGGTGTATCCGGCCGGGATCGGGCACAGCACCAGGTAGGTTCCGGGTGCGAGGTCGAGCGCGAGGGTGCTCGTCTCGCCGGGCGCGGCGTACGCCCCGCCGGCGACTTCGTCGGCCGTTCCGCTGAGGGTGCCGAACACGTCGTCGGACGCTTGGGCCTGCTGGATGAGGTCGTCGAGGTTGGCGACCTGGTCGTCGTGGATCTTGAAGAACAACGCCACGTGGGCTTCGGCGTCGGTGTTGGTCGCCTGGATCGAGGTCGGCCCGCTCTCCAGTGTGTCGGGCATGCCGTCGAAGGTGTGGTTGGCGTAGGTGATGTCGATCTGGGTGAACCCACAGTTGTCGTGGACCCAGGCGCCGAGGTGCTGGTAGGCGTCGTTCACTTCGTCGGATTCGAGTGCGGTCGGGTCGCCGGCGATGAGCTGCTCGATCCCGGAGCGGAACGCATCGATGTCACCGGCGATGTCGTCCGGGGCCTGGGTGGCCTGTTCCAGCGCCGTCGAGATGGTGCTGGCGCTCGTCGTGGCCTGGCCGGGGTCGACGTCGGGATCTGAGAGTGTCCCGGCGGCGTCGTCGATCGCGGCCCAGTGCTGGCACAGCGGGCTCGGCCGAAGGGTCGCCGAGTCCATCTCCGACGTCGGAACCGCTTCGGGGCGGGTCGACGGTGGGCGGGAGCTCCTGTTCGCGGTGCTGTTCTCGGAGTCGCTGCCACATCCGACGAGGCCCATTGCCAGCAGCGCGCCGAGCAGCGCCGCCGACGTGCGCCGCGCCGGACGTCGGGTCCGGCGATCCGAGGCCGCCCACTTCAGCATCTTCACCGTGGCCTCCTTCGACGTCTCGATCACGGCAAGTTTCCGGCTTGCTGCGTCCCGCTGCCAGAGCCCGGGCTCCCACCCTGGTCGACTGCTGTCCCGCGTCGGCGGGAACGGATTCCCGACGGTCCGGGACACATGGCGATTGCTCGGTCACCGGCGGGTCGGCATTCTTGGTACATCGTGTTCGGTGCCGTCCGTCTCTCTGCCGTGCGTCGCTCTGTCGTGCGTCATGCCCCGGTGGTGGCGATCGGCGTCCTCGTGCTGAGCGTTGCCGGGACCGGCGCCGCGCTCACGGCGGGGCGCTTCTTCACGACCACGCCCTACGTCGATCGCGGCGACTTGTTCTCTGTGGCCTGTCAGATCCTCCCGTACGGCATCGTCGGCGCGGTCCTCGTGGCCCGGCGCCCTGATCTGCCGTTCGGCTGGCTGCTGTCGCTGGGCGCGATGTCGCTGGTGGTGATGCTCGTGATCGCCGGCCCCGCGGTCGTCGTGTTCGAGCACGGGCACGGTGGGCAGCTGGCAGTGTGGGGGCTGACCGCGACCTCGCTGATGTTCGTCCCGGCCGCGCTCGAGGGTCTGGTCAACGTCCGCTTCCCGTCCGGCTCGCCGACGGGTCGACCGGGCCGGCTGCTCGACCGGGCCATCGTCGCGGGCATCGGGCTCGCCCTGCTCGGCGGGGTGCTCGGGGACTCGACCGTGCACGCGATCTACCCCGACGGGCCACCCGGCGGCGCCCGCCGCTTCGTCGACGGCACACCGCTGGTCGCCATCGCGAACGCGACCGTGGCCGTGGTGCCGGTGGTGATCCTGCTCGGCGCACTCGCCGGCATCGGCGTCGTCGTCCGTTACCGGGCGTCGGCGGGTGTGGAACGTCTCCAGCTCAAGTGGCGGGCCATCGGCGTGATCGGCGGCCTCGTCCTGTTCCCGTTCGTCGCGACCGAGGTCCTCCCCCGCGTCGTCGACGACGTCGTCACGGACGTGTGGCCGCTGTGGTTCGTCGCCACGCTGGTCGTCCCAGTGCTGCGCTATGACCTGTGGGCGATCGACTCGATCATCCGCCGTTCGGCCGCCGCCACCTTCGCGTCACCAGCGAGCGTCGTCGACAACATGGTCCACGCCACGGCGGAGATGCTGCGCCTCCCCTACGTCGCGGTCCGTCGCGGCGACCGGGAGCTCGCGTCACATGGTGAAGCGACCAGCAGCGTCGAGGTCTGGCCGCTCCTGGTCGATGGTGCACCGGTCGGCGACCTGGTGGCAGCCCCACGTCACGGCTTCGACGTGATCGCCGAGCCGGACCGCCAGGTTCTGGCGACGCTGGCCCGGTTGGTCGGCGGCTCGGTGCACGCCGAAGCGTTGACCGTCGACCTGCTCGACGCCCGGCAGCGGCTCGTCACGGCCCGCGAGGAGGAGCGGCGTCGCCTGCGCCGCGACCTGCACGACGGGCTCGGGTCGTTGCTCACCGCCCTTGGCCTCAACCTCGACGCGGCCGCCGCGCAGCTCGGCCGCTCGGAGGCGGACATTGCGGCGTACCTCGGCAACGCCAAGACCGCCTCCACCCAGGCCATCGTCGGGCTGCGCGAGCTGGTCGAAGGCCTCCGGCCGGCCGCCCTCGACGAGCTCGGGCTAGCCGGCGCGCTGAAGCTCCGCCTCGACCCGCTCACCGCCGACGCCGGGATCGCCCTCGACCTGCGCATCCCCGACGAGTTGACGTTGCCCGCCGCAGTCGAGGTCGCCGCATTCCGCACCGTGGTCGAAGCGGTCACCAACACCGCCCGGCACAGCGGCGCCGAGCAAGTGCGCGTCGATCTCGACCAGCGAGCCGACGCCCTGACGGTGACCGTCACCGACGACGGACCCCTCCGGACCGCGTGGACCCCCGGTGTGGGCCTCGCCGGGATGCGTGAGCGCGCCGAGGAGCTCGGTGGCACGTTCAGTGCCGGACCTGCCGCCGGAGGTGGCCGCGTCTGCGTGACGTATCCACTCGGAGCGAGGCCATGACCACGGTCGTCCTCGTGGACGATCACCCGCTGGTGCGCCAGGGACTGCGTGCCATGATCGATTCGACCGACGACCTCGAGGTGGTCGCCGAGACCGACAACGGCACCGACGCGGTCCGGCTGTGCGCGGAGCAGCGTCCTGACGTCGTGCTGATGGACCTCCAGATGCCCGGCATGCATGGCATCGACGCGACCCGCGAGCTGCGGCGGGCGGTGCCCGAGACCGCGGTCGTCGTGCTGACGATGTTCGACGACGACGACACCGTGTTCGCAGCCGTCGCCGCCGGAGCCGCCGGCTATCTGCTCAAGGGCGCCGACGGCGCGGATGTGGTGGCCGCGGTGCGGGCCGCCGCTGCCGGTCAAGCCGTGTTCGGTGCAGTCCTCGCGAAGCGGCTGCAGACCTGGTTCGGTCGACCGCCCACCATGCGGCCCACCCCGTTCCCGGAGCTCACCGATCGAGAGCGAGAGATCCTCGACGGCATCGCCGCCGGACACACGAACGCGGAGATCGGCGCCCGGCTGTACCTCTCACCCAAGACCGTCGCCAACAACGTCACCAACATCCTCGCCAAGCTCCAAGTCGCCCACCGCGCCGAAGCGATCGTCCGAGCCCGAGACGCCGGACTCGGACGCGACCAATAGCGTGGATGGAACCTCGGAACAGGCGCCGGAATCCTGCGCGTACGGCCTTCGAAACCGGCTGTCACCGTACGCCAACCGGGTCGAGGAGCGCGACGACGGCTGGACCGTTCGATCCTGCCGTCTGGAAGTCAGCGATCAGGGGTCGAGGGTGTAGAGGATGGTCTGGAGCTCGCTGGTGGTGGGGAGGGCGCCGTCGGTCGGGGTGCGGTCGGCGGTGATCACGAACGTCCAGCCGTTGTTGCTGGCGACGTGGCCGCTGACCCGCGTGTCGGTCTGCTCGTCGACGACGATCGGGACGCGGTCGTGGTTCTCGGGAACGAGCATCGTGCCGGGGTTCATCGTGATGGTGAGCGTCCGGGAGTCGCTCGTCGACCGGGCGTAGATCGTCGCCGGTTGGTTCCTGGTGTCGACCGCGGTGATCTCGTAGCCGAGGCCGTCGAGGTGCTCGACGAGCGGCTCGACCCGGTGGTGGTACTCGGCCTCGAAGCCGTCGGTCGTGGCGGGCGGGAACGAGGACGACACCGAGGCAGGCACGGTGTCGTCGGTTGTCGCCGGGTCGGTGGCGTACGGGACGGGGCCGATCGTGACCGCCATCGTGGCGGTGCCGACGACGTTGCCGTCGCCATCACGGGCCGTGGCCCGGACCGTGGTCGAGCCGGCCGCTCGCAGGGTGAGCCCGACCCACGCCTTCTCCTCCGGGTAGTCGTCGAACTCCTCGAACTCCTCGGATGCGTTGACCGACACGATGGTCGGGTCGTCCGACACGTATTCGAACTCGTACGGGGCGACCGGTAGGGGTGTGCACGTCGCGGTGTCGATCAGCTGGAACGTGGTGCCGTACCCGCCGATCCGGGCATCCGGTCCGTCGATCACCGGGAAGTCGGCGAGCAGCGCGATCGGCGCTGTTGGGGCGTCGCAGACGCTGGGCGGCAGGAACGCTTCGAGCGTCATGTCGTGGATCTGGAGGTTGGGCAGGTCGACGTCGCCGACGTAGGCGGTGCCCAGCGGCGTCTTGAAGAACTCGCCGACGGCGATCGGATCGATCCACCCGCCCTCCTCTTCGCCGTCGTACGTGCGGATCTCACTGACCCACCAGTCGGTGCCGTCGGAGGCGAAGTACAGGTGGATGCGCTGCTCGACGCCGCCGTCGTGCCAGGTCAACTCGAGGGTCGTGAACTGGTTGATCCTTCCCGGGTCGCCCCACACGACGACGTCGTCGGTCGGAACCCAGGTCCGGTCGCCGGTGACCACCTCGACCGACGCCGCGTCGAGTCGCACGGTCGGGGTCTCCCAATGGACGCCTGGTGCGGTCTGGGTCGGCGACGACGCGGCGTTCGTCGGTGCCTGCGGTTGGTTGCGTGAGCTGACGGCGACGATGCCGCCGATGCCGACCACCACGAGCACCGCCGCGGCGACCATGGGAACGAGCCGGGATGGTTCGCGGACCGTGTGGTGCAGCTCGTGGAACGGGGGCGGAGGTGGGGTGGCCTCGTCGAGCCGGTCCATGAGGTGGCGGATCTTGTCGTCCAGGCCGACACCCGAGGTGCCGGAGTTGGGAAGGTCGGTGTGACGGGTCATGACAGCATCTGCTCCAGTCGGTGACGGGCGGTGGTGAGTTCGCGCTCCACGGTGCGCAGCGAGGTGTCGAGGGTTTCGGCCACCTGCCGTGGGGTCAGGTCGGCCCAGTAGGTGAGGTGGACGACGGCGCGCTGGCGGACGGTGAGCCGCTTCAGCGCGGCCACGACGTCGGGGTCGAGCCCTCGCTCCATCTCGATCGTGTCGCGGTGCACGACCCGGATCTCGCGCTGGCGACGGCGCGACGTGGAACGGTGCGACTTGCGGGCCTCGTTGACGAGCATCCGGTAGAGGTACGCCCGGCGATGCTCGACCCGATCCCAGCCCGGCGAGGTGATGGCCTTGGTGAACCCTGACGAGAGGAGATCCTCGGCGTCGGACGGGCCGACGAGTGTCGTCGCGAACCGCACCAGCTCCGGCGCGAGCCGAACGTACAGGTGCTCGTCCGACTCCCTCATCGACGCCGTCGAACCGCCGCGGACCACGGTGGCTGCCGACGCGGCGAGATCCGGCGCGCCCGCGGGCGCGTATGGCGCTCGGAGGTGCGGCTCACCGATGATCACGTCACTGAGACCCCGCCGACGGACATTCACCGCCAACATCTTGCCATCGGCGGTTGCCATGCATACCGAGTATGCGTATACTCGGTATGCATGGCAGTTCGGGAAGGGTTGCTGGCGCTGCTCGACGAGGATCCTCGCCGCGGCTACCAGCTCAAGACCAGCTTCGAGGAGGCGACCGGCGGCGTGTGGCCGTTGAACGTCGGGCAGGTCTACACGACGCTCGATCGACTCGAGCGCGACGGATTGGTCACCGTGCAGGTCGGCGCCGATGGCGCCGCGGGAGCAGCCGAGAAGGTGTACGCGATCACCGCTGCCGGACGTGAGGAGCTCGGGGCCTGGTGGTCGGCCGTGCCGGCCGGCGATCCTCCCCCGCGCGACGAGCTGATGCTGAAGACGTTGATGGCGATCGAACGCGGCCGTGCCCACGGGCTCGACGTGATCACCAAGCACCGCACTGCGCTCACCCAACTCCTCCAGATCCGCCGGCGCCAGCGTCGAGCGGGTACCGGCCACGAATCGCTCGCCGCCGCGCTCGTCACCGATGCGCTGGTGGTGCGGGCCGAAGCCGACCTGCGATGGCTCGACCTGTGTGAAGCCCGATTGACCGACCCGGCGACGAAAGGGATCTCCGAATGACACCTCCCATGACTCCTGCGATGACACCTGCGATGGCTCCCGTGATGCAGTACGTCCGGCCCGGCGCCGGTGTGGTGCCCGCGCTCGAGTTCCTCGACGTCGTCAAGAGCTATGGCGCCGGGGAGTTGGAGGTGCGGGCGGTGAACGGCATCTCGATGCGGATCGCACCCGGCGAGTTCGTTGCGATCATGGGGCCGTCGGGATGCGGCAAGTCGACGCTGCTGCACCTGGCCGGAGCGCTGGAGGCACCGAGCGCCGGCCGTGTGCGCGTCGACGGGCGTGACCTGTCGTCGATGGACCGGACGGCGACGAGCGAGCTGCGGCGCCGCGACGTCGGCTACGTGTTCCAGCGGCTGAACCTCATCCCGGCGTTGACAGCGGTCGAGAACGTGATGCTCCCGCTCGAGCTCGACGGCACGAGCGCCGGCGCGGCCCGCCGCGCGGCGATCGAGGCGCTGCACCGGGTCGGGCTGAGCCATCACCTCGATCGGTATCCGGACGACTTCTCCGGTGGCCAGCAGCAGCGCATCGCCATCGCCCGCGCCGTCGTCGGGCCGCGCCGGCTCCTGCTCGCCGACGAGCCGACCGGGTCGCTCGACACCACCAACAGCGATCAGATCGTCGAGCTGCTGCGAGGACTGTGCGACGAGCACGGCACGTCGGTGGTGATGGTCACGCACGAGCCGAGGTTCGCGTCGTGGGCCGACCGGGTGGTGTTCCTCCGCGACGGCCGGATCGTCGACGAGACCGCGGCGCCGATGGGCGATGCGGTCTCCTCTCACCCGGTCGATGACGGGCTCCAGACCGTGTTCGGCGGCGACCGGTGACGCTCCTCGACGACCCGCCGGTCGACGATGCCGTGCCCTCGGCGGCGCGGGTCGACCGCGCCGACACCTCGACGCTCGCGGGGTGGCGCCTGGCCACCAGGCTCGCCCGCCGGGAGGTGCGCCGCCGCCCCGGCCGGACCGTGCTCGTGACGGCACTGGTCGTCCTGCCGATCGCGGCGATGACGCTCGCACTCGCTCTCGCCGGCACGGTGCCGGACACCCTGCAGGAGAGCTTCGAACGGTGGGGCGGCCAGGCCGACATCACGGTGAACGCGCAGGACGACGTGGAGTCGACCATCGCTCAACTGCCGGGCGGGTCGCGGGCGGTGGTCGACCGGTCGTTCCAGACCTCGATCACCGCCGCCGACGGCGAGGTCGTGCCGTGGGTCTCGTTCCGGGTGCTCCCGTTCGGCGACCCGCTGATCGACGGTCTGATCGAGATCGATCAGGGGCGAGCACCGACCACCGCCGACGAGGTGATCCTCGGGCCCGAGTTGGCGGCGGCGCTCGGCGTCACGATCGGCGACACGCTCACGCTCGAACGGCCGTCCGGGTCGTGGGAGGTCGTCGGGATCGGCCGGAGCGCGAACTACGGCACCGACTCGCTGTTCGGCGTCACCTCGTTCGACGACGCCCGGGTGCGACCCGAGTACCGGTACGCGACGTTGCTCGTCGATCTTCCGGACGGGTTCACGCGCGCCGGCCTGGAGGCGATCTCGCCGGCGGACGTCGACTGGAGCTATTCCGGTCCCTCGCCGGACTTCGTGGCCGAGATCGGATGGACGGACTACCGCAACGACGGTGATCTGCCGGTCGAAGCGATGGCGTGGGGGTGGGTGGCCGGCACCATCGCGTTGGCGGCGGTCGGGGTGGTCATCGCCGCCGCCTTCGCCACGAGCGCCCGCCGCCAACTCGCGACGATCGGGCAGCTCGCGGCCAACGGTGCCTCCGAGCGACTGGTGCGTCGCACGCTGGGGCTCCAGGGCGCATGGACCGGGTTGATCGGCGCAGTGGTCGGGATAGGGATCGGACTCGTCGTGCTGCCGTTCACGCGCCCGCTCATCGAGCAGCTGGTCGATCACGACATCGGCCCGTGGGTCGTGGAGTGGTGGGCCCTCGTGGTGATCCTCGCCACCGGGGTCCTCGCCGCCACGATCGCCGCCCTCGTGCCCGCCCGCTCGGCCGCACGCATCCCCGTGCTGGCAGCTCTCGCCGGCCGCCGACCGCTCGCGCCGGCGCCGCGGCGCTTGATCCCGATCGGTGTCGTGCTCTTCCTCGGTGGGGTCGCACTGCTGGTGCTGGTGACCGTTGCGTCGACGAACGACATGAGCGGCCGCAACGAGAACGCCTACGCGGCAGCCGCGGTGATCGGCGGTCTCGCCGTCGTCGCCGGCATGTGCTGCGCGAGCCCGATCGCCATCGATCTCATCGGCCGTGTCGGCGGCAGGCTCGGCGGCACGTGGCGGCTCGCGGTGCGCAGCGTCGCCCGGTCACGCACCCGGAGCGCGGGCGTCCTGACCGCGATCGCCGTGACCGGGACCGCGGCGATCGCCATCACCACCGCCATCGGCTCACTCGCCTTCGGCGACGAGGACGAAGTCCGGTATCTCCCCACCGACGCTGCGGTGCTCGAAGCGATCCGCTTCGACGACACGCCGGCTTCCACGGCGTACCATCCCGAGTCGGCCGTCACGGCCGAGCCCATCAGCCCGACGATCGAGCGGCGCTTCCGGGAGATCCTTCCCGATGCGACGTTCGTGCCGCGCACGATCGCCGTCGCCGACACCGTGGATCTCCGGACCGGGTCGTCGTACCTCCTCCTCGCGGACGAAACGACGATCGACCTGCTCGGGCTGTCCGAGCAGGACCAGCAGGCGCTCAACGAGATCGGGATGCTGTCCACCGGATTCGCCCAGGACGCCACCGGCCAGCGCCTCACGACCATCCTCGTCCCCCAGAGCAACGGGAACACCATCGCCGACATTGCGATACCGCAGGACCCACTCGCATCGCGCGCCGGCTACTGGGGCGCGGTGATCACACCGGAGCGGGCGGGCGAGCTCGGCCTACACACGATCGATGTGGGGATCGTCGCCGTCAACACGGAGCCGTTCACCGAACGGCAGCGCGACCAACTGAGCGAGCTACAGGGTGATCTCTGGGCGTCGAGCAACCTCCAGCCCGATGCCTTCCTCGAGCCGGGCGACCAGCCGACGCCGGCGTTCGAGAACGGCTCGTGGGTCGACGCTCGGGCCGCCTTCGGATCCGACTCGGTCACGTTCCCCCGCGCGCTGCTCGACGCGGCGGCCGTGACCGCGGCACTCGTGCTCACATTGCTCGTCGTTGCGATCGGGTTGGCGCTGGCCGCCACCGACAGCCGTGACGAGCGAGACGTGCTCGTCGCCGTCGGCAGCAAGCCGAGGACGCTGCGCGGCCTGGCGGCGACCAAGGCGGTGGTGCTCACCGTGTGTGCCGCGGTCCTGGCGATCCCGACGGGGTTCATCCCGGTCGCCGCGATCATCACCGCCGCACCCGAGGACGACACCGTCACGTTCCCGTGGCTCACCGCCCTCGGACTCCTGGTCGTCGTACCGGTGATCGCCGGTCTGGCCGCCCTGGCGACCTCCGCCCTCGCCCAGCGCGTCAAGCCCGTCACCATGTCGACCCTCGCCTTCGACTGATCGACCGCGGTCCGGTTCGGCGGCCGTACCCCGCGACCGACGTGACGATCGACAACACCGACCTCCCGGCGGACCAAGTGGCCGCCCAACTCGCCGCCCTCGCCGGCTTCAGGTCGCGCTGAGAACGAGGCGTCCTCGTCTCCAGTCGGGCGTTCGATCGCACTTGGGCGAGGCGAGGCGCAGAAGTCAATCGACCGAGCCGCGCTCGACGATCCATTCCGTCGGTCGGCCGGTCACGGCAGCGATGTGATCGAAGTCGGCGTCGTAGTGCAGCACCGTGAGCGTGGCCGCCTCGGCGACTGCCGCGATGAGCAGATCTGGCACCTTGCGTCCCTTCAGGCCAGTGGCGGCGAGCTCGCGTTGGATCTGTCGCGCACGTTCGAAGTGGTGCGCCTCGACGTCGATGTGACGGAATGCCCCGAGGGCCACGAGGAGACGGTCCCATTCGTCGGCGTTGCGCGCCGAGAACCCGATCTCGAGATCGGTCATCGACGTGCGAGCAAGGCCGTGGCGGTCGAGCTCTTCGATTCGCGAACGGATCGAAGGGGTGCTGAGTCTGGTGAGAACGCTCGTGTCGAGCAGGTACATCAACGCCAGGCTTCGGAGCGGTCGTCCAGATCCGCGTCGGCCAGAACGGACAAGGCGCTCGCGAGTTCGACGCTCCGTTGACGAGCGGCACTGCGCAACGCCTCGTTGACGGTGTCCTTGATCGTGCGAGTGCCGAGCTGCGCACGCGCCGCATCAAGTGCGTCGTCGTCGACGTCGATCAGCCGCTTGGTCATGGATGGAGTATATATCGGCGTATCGAGTTGATATACCACGGAGTCGGGTACGTGCCTTGCCAGTCGCGCTCGGCAGGAAGAGGCACGATCGTGGCGAGCGAGAGCCCGGCCGCGACCTGATCGGACTTCCACTGGTCGAGGTCGTTGGAGTCGAAGTCGCCGGGTATCGACGACGGGACGATCGAGCCGGTCGGGACCGTCGCCCGACGGCGGTAGCCGCCGCAGAGACGGTTTGATCATCGGTACCAGCAAGTCCCTCGTCCTCGACTGAGTCGACGTCGTAGCCTGCCTGGCTCAGGATCGGCAGTCCACGACGTGGCAGGTTCTCGTCGAGCTTGACTTCACCGGGACGCGACTGCGGGATACTCGTCGCGTGCAAGCTCGG
>CAZYWK010000009.1:65596-69992 GCA_964651825.1 uncultured Ilumatobacteraceae bacterium
TCGGGATCACGGACGATCAGCCCTCGTTGCCGTTCGGTCATCTCCGTCAGCCTAAAACCGCATCTGGTCACGCCTTGTCGCGAATTCGGGGGCGTGGGTGCTCATATGGTTGATGGGAGTGTCGTCAGCGAGCCGGCCTGGGACGTCGGAGTTCGCCGCGTTCGTGACCGACGTCGAACCGAGCCTGCGACAGGCTCTGATCGCCACGTATGGCGCCGTCGATGGTCGTGAGGCGACGGTCGATGCGTTGAGTTGGGCCTGGGAGCACTGGGACCAACTCGCTGCGGCCACGAACAAGATCGGCTACCTCTATCGCGTCGGGCAGACCGCGACCCGCAAGTTCGCCACCCGCGACCTGACGTTGCTCGGCGATCCTGACGATGATCGCCGCAACGACGGCATCTCACCCGAGTTCGAGCCGAACCTGGTACCGGCGCTGCGCGGGCTGTCCCACCAGCAGCGCACCGCTGTGTTGTTGGTGCACGGCTACCAGTGGTCGCAGACCGAGGTCGCCGAGCTGCTCGACATCACGCCATCGACCGTTCGAGAACACCTGCGGCGCGGCCTCGACCGCCTCCGCACCCAACTGGAGGTTCACGATGCCTACTGACGTGACCGAACAGATCCGAGCCCTCACCGACCGACTCGATCGTGGAGCGGCGCCCGTGACCGCGGAGGAGATCCTCGCCGGGGTCGGTGCCCTCGATGCGAGCGACGCTGTCCCCGAGTTCGGACGGGCCGACGAAGCGGCCTCGCCGAGCCGATCGGGTCGGCGGTGGCTGGTCGCGGTGGCGGCCGGTTTGGTTGTACTGCTGGTGGGCGGACTCGTCGTCGTCTCCCGGCTCGACTCGGACGGCACCGGGGTGACCGACCGACCGGACGGGCCCATCCCGGTTGCGGAGACTCCGGAGCCGACCGACACGCCCGCGGGCGCGCCGGTCGCTCCAGCCGTCACCCATGCTCCGCCACCGACCGCTCCGACCACCACCGAGGGCACGCCGTCGACCAGCGAGGTCGCCCCACCATCGGGCGTTCCCGTCACTGGGTCGACGACCGAACCGAGCGGTACGCCCGTGACGGAACCCATACCCGACCCGGTGGGCGTCAATGATCGCCGACCGCTCGTCGCGATCGACGGCAACGGTGACGCGGTGATCTTCGATGCCGATGACGCGGCGCCCGACGTGCTCTTCGACGGAGAGGATCCCGATACGGCGGCGCAACTCGGCGACGGGCCGAACCTCGTCGATCGGGTCAGCGTCGCGGGCGATCGCTCCGTCGCCTACATCGGGCTGTGCTGCGCTCCCCCCGTTGGGACCATCCTCGAGACCCACCCACCCGAGGCGGCCACGCTGGGGACGCCGCCGACGTACGGGTTCGCGCCCACGCTCAACCCGTCGGGGACACTCCTCGCCGCGGCCGGCCCCCAGACGATCGGGGTGACCGACCTCGCAACGGGCACGACCGTCGGTGTGGAGGAGTTCAGTGGCGTCCCGTGGGGCGAGACCGTCGACCTCATGTGGCTCGACGACGGCACACTCCTGGTGCTCAACCGGCTGGAGACCAGCTGGACGCTGACCATCGTGCTCACCGATGGGACGACGATCGGCGCCGGACCCACCCGGCACTTCGCGCTCTTGAATGACTTTCCCGATCTCCGGTTCGCGGGCACCGCGATCGCCGGCGAGATCGCCGTCCACAGCGTCGGCACGGATCGCATCCTGAGTGGCACGCTCGACGACTACGGCAACCACAACGGCGGCCGCGGCAGCTCGTTGAGAGTCATCACGCTCCCGACCCCTGCGCGCTCCGCCTGGTATTCCAACCCGGACGAGCTCGTCTGGGTCGACGCCGACGGGGTCCTCCGGGTGGGCTATGTCGCGATCCCCGGCGACTACACCTGGGCCCACCGCTGACGGTTCTCCACGACGGGCCAGCGCGGGCGGGTCGAAGCTCAGACACCGGATCAGCTCGCCAGCGAGCAGGCGGTCGCGTCGGGCACGACACCGACTTGCGTGGGTGTGGGCTCCACCGTCGTCGAGGCCCCAGGTGCAGAGGAAGCGGCAGTGCCGGTCGTCACGGGCACTCCGGTCGACGTCGTCTCGCCTTGGAAGAGGGCGAGGACGGCTTGCGACGCGGCGCTGTCGAGGTGGGGGATCAACACGGAGTTGCCTTGGATCGCGACGGCCTCCGCGGGCACTTGGAACGTGGTGATTGCGGCCGGTTCGACCTTGCTCATCACGCTCGCGAACTCGAGCATCCGGCGGGGGGTGAGCGACGGGTCGGTCACGACGTGGTCGTGGAGCGTCTCGATCAGGCCGCCCGCCACGTCCGGGTCGAACGCTCCGCGGTCGAGCAGCGCGGCGAGGGTTCGACGCAGGAAGTCCTGCTGACGCGAGATCCGGCCGAGATCCGACGTCGGGTCGATGACCCAGCCGTCCGCGGGCGTGTACGACTCGAACTTGCGTGACCGCACGTACGCCAGGGCGTGGTCGCCGCTGAACGTGTAGCAGCCGGCCTCAGGGACGTCGAGGCCCGTGGCGAGATCACGTACGGGCGTCGCGAACGGCACCGACACACCACCGACCGCATCGACGAGGCGCTTGAACCCGCAGAAGTCGATCTGGATGAAGTGGTCGGTGCTGATGCCGAAGTTCTCATAGATCGTGTCGATCAGGAGCTGCGGATTGTCGGGAACGTAGGCCGAGTTGATGCGCTGCTTGTTCGACCGGCCGGCGATCGTGACCCACAGATCACGGGGGAACGACAACACACTCACCTCGTACGTCGCCGGGTCGACCCGCCACATCATGATCGTGTCGCTGCGCTCGCCGATCACCTCTCGACCGCCGAACCCACCGGCGTACGGCGAGTCGGGGTCGACGCAGGCGTTGTTGTCCGCTCCGGTGATCAGGAAGTTCTGCACTCCGCCGTCGGGGCGGGGTACGACCGACGACGACGCCACGCTGGGTCCGTCGTCACCATCGATCGGCAGGACCCCCGGCAGCGCGGTGGTCGCCCCCGATTCGTCGGCGAGGTCGGCGGTACCGCTCGGCGCGAGATCGGTGTCGCCGGACCTCGCCGCACCGATCGCCACCAGCCCGACCGTGACGATCGCGACCGCGGCGGCCGCCAGCATCAACCGGCTCGCACCACTCATCCCCCGGCCGGATCGGTCAGGATCGACCTGCCCGGCGATGGCGCCGAGCGATGGCGGGTCGGCGACGGTGAGACCGCCGGCCTGGAGCTCGAACAGCTCCCGGAGCCGGGCCTCCTCGGGTCGTGCGTTCATCGCGGTACCTCCTTCTCCAGGCGGGCCAGCGCCCGCGACGCGAGCGACTTCACCGTTCCCTCGCGGCAACCCAACGCCGCGGCGATCTCGCGTTCACTGAGGTCGCAGCGGTACCGGAGCACGAGCACGGCTCGCTGCCGGTACGGCAGGCGGGCGACGGCATCGGCCAGGTGGTCGAAGCCGGCCTCGGCGACCAGGTCGGGCAACAGGACCGGCATCCGGGCGCGCACCACGCCGCGGTGCCGGTGGTACATCCGTGACGCGTTCACGACGCAGCGGTGGAGGAACGCGGGTGGCACGTCGATCGACTCCCAGCGGTGCAGGACGGTGGCGAACGCGTCCTGCGCGATCTCCTCGGCCACGGACGCGTCCTGGGTCAGCAGCGCCGCGAGGCGCACGGTGCGAGCCCACGACTCCTCGTAGAACGCGGCGAACCCGTCGTGGTCGGGCCAGATGCGCCGGTCGCCCTCGTCGAGACCGACCTGTTGCTCTGCCGACGGTTCCATCACGTACTCGATGCGCCAGCATGGCCTCCGGTTCCATCGGGGTCGACACGGGGTCGGTCGGCGACCGCGCGGCCCGCCGGTGGCCACAGGCTGGTCCTGCCAAACTGGAACGACTCGACGAGCTGGCCCCGCGCGACCAGGTCGAAGTCGGGCTCCGTGAGGTACTCGACGACTCGCTCGCGAGCGGGGAGGGAACGAGCTGGCCGCAGGACGGATGGATGCTGCTGTTCGTCGATGACGAGCAGGGCGGTCGAGTGGGAGGTCGAGTGGGAGGTCGATTCGTCCGTCGGCTCACCCGACGCGTCCACGCCCGAGTTGCACCTGCTCGTCACGGAGAACGGGTGCGTCCGAGCTCGGCGAGCGCCTGTTCGGCCCGCAGGTGGTCGAGACCGACGACGTCGTGCGGATCGCGTTCGCCGCGATCCCGGTCACCGGCGACTGCGGTGACGGTCCAGCTCGATCAGCCGCTCGCGGCCCGCCGGCTGATCGCCGACTGATCGAGGGCACGCCGCCCGACCGCCGTCAGATCCAAGGGGGATCTCCCGATCTGTTCTGGTGATACCTCAACTGCCATTATCACCAACACCTATACGTTAGA
>CAZYWK010000010.1:0-28360 GCA_964651825.1 uncultured Ilumatobacteraceae bacterium
CAGCGATTCCTCCGGAGCGGCCATCGCACCACAGTACGGGCACCCCGCGAGAGCGAAGCGAGCGCTCCGGCTGAAACCGGTCGTTGCGACACCTATCGTTGCGGCCGTGACACTCTCCGAGGATCCCCAGTGGTGGCGTAGCGCCGTCGTGTACCAGGTGTACCCCCGATCGTTCGCCGACGCGAACGGTGACGGCACCGGTGACGTGGCCGGCATCATCGAACGGCTGCCGTACCTCGCCGAGCTCGGCGTCGACGCGATCTGGGTCAGCCCGTGGTACACGTCCCCGCTCGCCGACGGCGGCTACGACGTCGCCGACTACCGCGACATCCTCCCCGAGTTCGGCACGCTCGCCGAGGCCGACCGGTTCGTCGCCGCCGCGCACGACCTGGGGATCAGGGTGCTGATCGACCTGGTACCCAACCACTGCAGCGACGAACACGAGTGGTTCCGTGCCGCCCTCGCCGCCGCGCCGGGGTCACCCGAGCGGGAGCGGTTCCTGTTCCGCGACGGCACGGGCGATGCCGGCGACGTGCCGCCGAACAACTGGCCCGCCATGTTCGGCGGCGGTGCGTGGGAGCGCACCACGGATGCCGACGGCACACCCGGCCAGTGGTACCTACACCTGTTCGCGCCGGAGCAACCGGACTGGAACTGGGAGAACCCGGAGATCGCCGACGAGTTCGACTCGATCCTGCGCTTCTGGTTCGACCGCGGCATCGACGGGTTCCGCATCGACGTCGCCAACTCGATGGCCAAGGCACCGGGCCTCCCCGACCTGCCCACCGGCCCGGACGGTCAGCCGATCGTCGACACGCTCACCGGCTCGCCGTACATGAACCAGCCCCACGTCCACGACATCCTCCGCCATTGGCGCACCGTCGCCGACGAGTACGCCGGAACCGACGGCGGCGCCCGCGTGTTCGTGTCCGAGGCGTGGGTGACGCCCGCTGCCGAGCTGGCCAAGTACATCCGGCCCGACGAGCTGCACACCACGTTCAACTTCGACGCGCTGATGTGCGAGTGGACCGCCGAGTCGCAGCGCAACGTCATCGACCTCACGCTCGGCGCGGTCGGAGCGGTCGGCGCTCCCGCCACGTGGGTGCTCGCCAACCACGACACGATCCGTGTCGCCACCCGCTACGGCCGGCCGATCACCGGCGCCCGATTCACTCCGCACGGGATGGACAGGGACTCCTACGCCGGGATCGGCAAGGTGCCCGAGGGCGACACCGACCTCGTGCTCGGCCGCAAGCGAGCCCGGGCCGCCGCCCTGTTGGAGCTGGCGCTGCCCGGCGGCGCGTACGTGTACCAAGGCGACGAGCTCGGCCTCGACGAGGTCGAGGACCTGCCGGACGACGTGCTGCAGGACCCGATCTGGGAGCGGTCGGGCCACACCGCACGTGGCCGCGACGGCTGCCGCGTGCCGCTGCCGTGGTCGGGCGACGAGGCACCGTTCGGGTTCGGCTCGCCCGACGCACCGCCCTGGCTGCCGCAGCCCGACCGATGGGCGACGGTCACCGCAGCCGCCCAGCACGACGACCCGTCGAGCCACCTGAACCTCTACCGCGCCGTGCTCGCCGAGCGCCGCCGCAACCCCGCCCTCGGTGACGGCACGCTGGCCTGGGACGACGACGCGCCCGCGGGCGTGCTGTCGTTCACCCGCGAGCCCGGCTTCCGCTGCGTCGTCAACTTCGGTGCCGAGCCGTTCCCGATCCCCGACGGCGCCCGCGTCCTCGTGGCCTCCGGTGACCCGACCGCGACCGTGGTCGGCACCGACGAAGCGGTCTGGCTGGCCCGGTAGCCAGCCCAGGCCGGCTCGGCGCGGCTACAGCAGGTCGACCATCCGGTCGCGCCAAGGTGCGAGGCTCGTGGCGGACCGGCCGCCGTACATGGCGGTGGAGGCGAGCCGCTTGTAAGCGCCCGGGAGCTTGATCGTCGTGCGCCCGGCGGTGACCGCACCGACGTCGACCTGTCGCAGCGCGGCGGCGCGCTCGTCGCTCAGGCCGGGGTGGCCGAGCCGGTCGTCGCGGACGCTGTCGACGATCAGGCGCGCCATCTCGGCGACGTCGACATCAGGATGGGGCACCATCGACAAGAAGTTGCTCGTCCCGCGCGTTCCGGCGACCGGCTGCACGCAGCGGAACTCGATGAGCGAACGCGAGCACGTCAGCGTCGTCAGCCACGGCCAGCGCACCTGGCCCACCAGGAGCCGCACCGTGGTCGACCGCACCTCCTCACCCGGCCACCACCGTCGGCACACGAACACCGCCCGGGTCGTGGTGAGATGGCACCGGCCCGCGAGCTCCTCGATCGGCGCGTCGCCGAACAGCGACGACGGCCCACCCAGGCGGATCCCGACACCCACCGTGTCGAAGCGAGCCACGATCGACTCACCGGCCTGCAAGCGCGGCTCGTAGTCAGCGGTCACCTGCGGGAGGAACACCTGCCGCTCGTCGCCGTCGTCGAGATCGACGTACGCGACCAGATCGAGTGGCGCCCGCAACGCCGGCCAGATGTCCGGTGACGGAGGGACCGGTGAGGCAGGGACCGGTGAGGGGGCGATGGCCGAACGTGGCGAGGCTGCCGGAACGACCACGCCAGGCGTCGGTCGCGCCCCCCACGTGTCGAGGTTCGTCGAATCCGGCAATCGCGCCACCCGCCCTTCCGTCCAGTGAGCGGTTCGGCCACCGCGGCATCGCACGGTACGAATCGGTAGCAAAGGCGGGCCAAAGCCACGAACCACCGGTTGCGGCCAGGCTGCCACGGTCAGCGCCGATGCGTCAGAGGCCGGCGACCGAGTTGGCGATCGACCCGACGAGACGCGATGCGGCCTCGGCGAGCGTCGATCGTGCGCCGAGCTGCACCGACGCCGTCGACCGGCCGCCGGCCGCCACCGCCGCGCGGACCGCAGCGGCCCGGGCCCGCTCCGCAGGCGACACGAACGGCAGATCACGCTGGTCGTCGGTCGCATCGGCGAGGCCGATGAGCCGGCCGGCCGACCACACATCTCCGAGCTGCAGCGCCACGGACGCCAACTCCACCGCCACCCGGTGCTTCTCACCGATCCAGCCCTGCCCGTGCGACGCGATCGCGGCCGCGGCCGAATGACGCGCCGAGTCGGCGTCGTCGTTGAGCACGTGGACGCGGGCGAGCGTGCACAGCAGCCACGGCTCGTAGGTGTGGAGCCCGCCGATCCTCGACAGTTCGAGGCCCCGCCCGGCCGCGCGCCGAGCGACGTCGACGTCACCCCGGTCGACCGCCAGTTCGGCCAGCGCCCCGTAGATGTGGATCAGCGAAGCCGTGTTCGTGGTGCGCTCGTACATCCCGCGCGCCGCCTCCAGATCGACGATTGCCGCGTCCACGTCGCCGGCGTGGCGGCGGCAGTGCCCGAGATACATCTGTGTGTGCGCGACGAGCAGCTCGGCCCGCCGCGTCGCCCGCGCCTCCTTCAACACGTCGATCTGCGCGGCGAACCCGTCCTCGGTACGGCCGGCCACCACCATCGTGACGCCGCGATAGCGCCGCGCCTCCCACGCCAGGTGCCGGTCGCCGGTCGTGCGGGCGATGTCGATCGCCGCGTCGAACAGTGCGATCGCATCGTCGTGATCGCCCTCCCACCATCGCTTGATGCCGAGCAGCGACAGCGCCTTGCCCTCCGCGGCCGGGTCGCTCACCTGCCGGGCGATCTCGACCGCACGGCGAAGGTGCGCCTCGTCGAGCTGGTGGAGCAGGCCGGGGCGGCCGCGCGCGGCGTGGACCCGGGATCGCAGCGACGACGGCTCGCCGTCGATCGCCAGCGCCGCATCCTGCACCGCGGTGTTGGTCGTCCACCAGCCGATCCCGTACAGCGGCATCTCCAGGTTGGCCGCGATCGTCAGCGCCGGTTCGCTGCGGCCGGTGCGCGCGAGATGTTCGATCGCCTGGTGGTGCCACGGGAGCTCACGGGCCAGGCGCACCGCGATCGGCGGGTCGGTGGCGGCGTCGTGGCGCAGCGACGCGGCGGCGGAGGCGGCACGCCGGATGCACTCGTCGACGAGCCGGTCGAGCACCACCGTGCGAGCCTCGTCCGACAGCAGGCCACTGGCGACATCACGGAGCGGCTCGAGCAACGAATAGGGCGCATCCGGACGTCCGTGGTCGAACTGCATCAGGCCGTGGTCGCAGAGCTCCTCGGCCGCGGGGCCGATCGTGGCACCGGCCTGATCGCGGCCCGCGAGCGCGCCGATCATTCCCGCATCGAGCCGTCCGGGAACGACCGCGGCCGCCGCCAGCACGGCGCGGGCGTCGTCGCTCACCTCGGGCAGCATCGCCTCGAACGCAGGCTCGAACTCGGAGCGCAACGTCGACGCCGTCCGGTCGAGCATCTGTGTCGGCGGCACCGACCGTGCCAGATCGGCGACGAGCCGGATGCCGAGCGGCAAGCCGCTGACCCGCTCGACCAGCTCGGCTGCCAGTTCGGGGCTCACCCGCGCCCGCGGCGCGCGGCTGGCGAGCAACTCGCGCAGCAGACGGACCGCGGTCGACGATTCGATGTCGTCGTCATGCTCGCCGCCGGGGAGCCCGAGCGCACCGAGCCGTTCGACGACCGCATCGACGGGCAGCGGCACCCTGCTCGTGGCGAGGACGCCGACGTCGATCGTCACCCGCCGGACGATCCCGATCGCTTCGACCGCGGCGTCGACGTTCGACTCCGCGTTGTCGATCACGACGAGGCCGCCGGGGTGGCGACGCGACCATCGTTCGATCTCGACGTCGAACCAGCCGCTGCGGAACTCGAGATGGGGGACGTCGATCCACGCCACTTCCTGGCCCTGCGCCCGCCCGCGGGCGGCCACCTCGGTGGCGAGCCGCGTCTTGCCCGCGCCGGGGGCACCGGAGATGACCACCGGAAGCCGGCGCGCCAGCGCCTTCTCGACGCGTTCCAACGAGTCGTCGCGACCCACCAGCGGCCCGAACGTCAGCGGCTCGCGATCGAACTCGAAGCCGGGCAGCGGATCGGTGGCCTGCAACGACGTCGTGTCGTCGGAGAGCACGAAGCGCTGCGTCTGCTGCAGGTCGTCGCCGGGCTCGAGGCCGAGCTCGTCGACGAGGCGCCGGCGGGCCCGCTGGAACGTGGCGAGCGCCTCACGCCGGCGGCCCTGCATCGCCTCGGCGCGCATCAGCAGGGCCCACCGCCGCTCGCGGAACGGCTCGGCGTCGACGAGCTCGACGGCGGCGCGCTCGGCGTCCGCGAAACGCCCCACGTCCAGCAACGCCTCGACGAACTCCTCCTCCACGTCGAGCCGCGCCGCCGTCAGCTGGTAGGTCGCCGAGGGAGCGACCGACTCTCCGTCGACCACGAACGCCGGGCCGCGCGCCACGGCCAGCGCATCGGCCAGCAAGGCGACCGCTTCCGCTCCCGTCGCCGAGGCCGCGCGCCGGCGCGCGTCGTGGAACAGGTCGATGTCGACGACCCAGCTGCCGAGTTCGAGGCGGTAGATCGCCCCGTCACGCTCGACGACCGGGCCGTCGTCGAGCGCTTCGAGCTCGCGGCGCAGCCGGCCGAGATGCACGTGCAGCGCGGAGCGGGCGCTCTTCGGAGGAAGCGTCGGCCACACGATGTCGATCAGCTGGTCGAGCGTCGCCCCGCTGCGCCGCGCCACCAGACCCGCGACGAGCCGGCCGGCGTTGCCGGTCACCCACACGAGGCGGCCGTGGTCGCTCAGGGCGGGCTCGCCGAAGCAGACCAACATCCGGTCGGGCCGGCACGCCGTGGGACGGGCGCCTGTGACGAGCTCGTCCATGAGCACGCCGTCACGGTAGTGCGATCATCGTCGCACTACGTGCCGTGTGGTGGAATCACAGCGAGATGAGTGGCGACGCGTGGATCACCTTGGTCGTGCTCGTCGTCGCGTTCGGCGTGCTGGCCCTGGAGCGGGCGCCGATCCCGGTCGTGATCGGCGGCGCGGTCGGGGTGCTGCTGCTGGCCGACGTGATCGACCAGGACCAGGCGCTGTCGGGGCTGGCGTCGAGCGCGCCGTGGACGATCGCCGGCCTCTACGTGCTCGCCGGCGCGGCCACCGTGACCGGCGCCCTGTCGCCGCTGATCGACCGGGTGCTCGAAGGTCGCCGTCGCGCGTCGCCTGCCGCCGGGTCGTCCGACCGGCTGCGGATCGCCCGCTTCACCGGCGCGACCGCGTTCTTGTCGGCGTTCATCCCCAACACGCCGCTCGTCGCGCTCGCCGCGCCACGCGTCGTCACGTGGTGCCGGCGCACCGGCAACTCGGCGTCGCTGCTGCTGATGCCCCTGTCGTTCGCCTCGGTGCTGGGCGGCGTGGTCACGGTGATCGGCACGTCGACCAACCTCGTCGTGTCCGACCTCCTCGTCGAGCAGGGCGGCGAGCCGCTCGGCGTGTTCGAGATGACGCCCGTCGGCCTGCCGGTCGCCGTCGTGGGGGTGGCCACGCTGATGCTCACCGCGCCGTGGCTGCTCGGAGCGCGCCACGCCCCGACCAAGGACATCACCTCGACCGCCGACCGGTACACCGTCGCGATGATCGTCGATGCCGATGGCCCGCTCGTCGGCCAGACGATCGAGGCCGCCGGCCTGCGCCACCTCAACGGTGTGTTTCTCGCCAGCGTCGAGCGCGGCGGTGGCGCGCGGGTGACCGTCGCGGCGCGGCCCGAGACGGTGCTCGGCGAGGGCGACACGTGCTACTTCGCCGGCGACGTAGAAGACGTCGTCGACCTCCTCGACATCCGCGGCCTCACCGTCGCCGAGCAACGTCACCTCGAAGGAACCGGCGACCAGCACGACGCGACGTTGTACGAGGTCGTCGTGTCGGAACGCTCCGAGCTCGCCGGCAGCACGCTCAGCGACGTCGGCTTCCGCGCCCGGTACGACGCCGCCGTGCTCGCCATCCGTCGCCACGACGAGCACGTGCCCGGCAAGCTCGGCACCGTCGAGCTGCGCCAGGGTGACGTGCTGCTCGTGGTCGGCATGCCCGAGTTCGAGCGGCAGTGGCGTGGCCACCGCGACTTCAGCGTGGTGGCCGCGCTCGACGCTCCCGCGCCGGCGCGCCGCAAGAACTCGTGGCTGGTGCTCGTCGCCGTCGTCGCCACCATCGCGCTGGCCGTGTTCGAGGTGCTCGACCTGATGGAGTCCGCACTGCTCGCCGCGGCCGCGCTGCTCGCGCTGCGGGTGATCAGCATCAACGAGGCGCGGCGGGCGGTGAACCTGAACGTCGTGTTCACCATCGCCATGTCGATCAGCCTCGGCACCGCGGTGGCCGCGAGCGGCCTGGCCGACGAGATCGGGGCGGTGCTCGGCGACCTCGGCGACCCGTTCGGCGACACCGGCCGGGTGGTCGCCGTGCTCGTTGCCACGATGATCCTGACCGAGCTGCTGTCGAACAATGCCGCCGCCGCGGTGATGCTCCCGGTCGCCACGGTCGCCGCGCTGGAGGGCGGCATCGACCCGCGGGCGATGGCGCTGGTCGTGTTGATCGGCGCGTCGTGTTCGTTCCTGTTCCCGATCGGCTACCAGACGAACCTGATGGTCTACGGCCTCGGCGGCTACCGCTTCACCGATTTCACCCGGCTCGGCTTCCCCCTCACGATCGCCACGGTGATCGTCACCCCGATCGCACTCCCCCTCGCCATCCCGCTGCACTGACCTGGCCGGCTCGGCTCACCGCGACTCAGCGCCAGGGTGGGTCGGCGCCGGCTCGCTGACACGCCAGGCCGGCGGCCGTGATCGCCGAGGTGACCGCGGGGAGGAGCTGGTCCGGCGTGGGGTCGGCAGCCGGTTCCCACTCGGCGAGGAACGCGCCGCAGAACGTGTCGCCGGCACCGATCGTGTCGACCACCTCGACGGGCGGGACCGCAACGGTGCGCTCGCCCGCCGCGGTGAGGACGTGGAGCTCGCCGGCCCCGTCGGTCAGGAGCACGGCCCCGGCACCGCCGGCGACGATGCGGCGCGCCGCGGCGCGCGGCTCGAGGCGCGGCTCGAGGTACGCGAGGTCGTCGGCGCTCACCTTCACCACCGTTGCCTCGGCGAGGATCGCGCGGACGCGCCGGACGTAGCCGTCGTGGTCGGCGATCAGCCGCGGCCGACAGTTCACGTCGACCATCAGCGCCGGCGCGGCCGTCCCGCGACGTGACGCCAGCATCGACTCGATCGTGGCCGCCATCGGTTCGAGCACGAGGCCGAGGCCGCCGGTGAAGAGCGCGTCGGCCCTCAGGCTCGTGCCGGCGAGGTCAGCCGCCGGCAGGAGCGCCGGTGCCGACGTGCCGTCGACATAGAAGCGATACGTCGCCGCGCCGTCGTCGTCGAGCTCGGCCGCGGCGAGGGTGGTCGGGAGCTCGACGCGGGGCGCGTGCGTGATGTCGACGCCGTCAGCGGTCAACTGGCGGGCGAGCCGCTCACCGAACCGATCGCGCGACAGCGCCCCGACGAACGTCACGTGGCCGCCCCATCGGCTGCACGCCCGGGCCGTGTTGAACGGCGCACCGCCGAGCGCCGCCGACACCTCGCCCGCCGGCGTGATCACGAGGTCGATCAACGCCTCGCCGGCCACGACGATCACGTCACGTCACCTGCGGCTACGACGACGGCCCGGCCGCCTGGACGGCGGCGGCCTCCACGCGGGTCCGGTACCCAGCCCACCAGGCGGCGTCCTGTTGCGGCACGTTGGTGTTGTCGACCCGCAGCCCGACGGCGCCGTCGATGAGCTCGCGGACGATGTCGGCGTGGCCGGCGTGGCGGTTCGTCTCGGCGATCATGTGGACGATGATCGTGTGCAACGTCGGGCGGTTGCGGTCGTCCGGCCACCACGGGACGTGGCCCGCCGTGTCGAGGTCGAGCGCCTCGATCGTGGCGTCGACGCGGGCCCATGCCCGATCCCAGAGCGCGAGGATGTCGGCGCGCGACTCCTCCGGTGTGGCCCACAGGTCGGCGTTCGGTTCGGCGCCCTCGTCGAACCACGGCAATGGCTCGCCGCTCGGCCGTCCCATGACCTCGCCGAAGTACCCGTCGGCCACGCTGGCCACGTGCTTCACGAGGCCGAGCAGGTTGGTGCCGGTCGGCACCAACGGCCGCCGCAGGTCGTACTCACCGAGCCCGTCGAGCTTCCAGATCATGGAGTCGCGGGCCGAGGTCAGGTAGCGATGGAGCACTTCCTTGTCGGCGTCGGGCACGGCACGTCAGGGTAGTGACCGACCACGGGGCCGTCGCACCGCCAGCGCGATCACGCCGCACAGCGTGACGAGCCCGGCGAGGCCGAGCATCGTGCCGGTGCCGTCGGATCCGGTGGCCGGGAGTGAGCCGCCGCTCGGCACGGTGGGTGGCGCCGGCGTCGGTCCCGGCGGAAGCACTCCCGAGTCGGTCGTGGTCGGGCCGGTCGGCGGCTCGACATCGGGATCCGTCGTGGTCGTCGTCGACGCGTCCGGGACCGTCGACGTGCTGGTGGAACTCGACGTGCTGGTGGTCGTCGTGCTGGTCGTGCTGGTCGTCGACGTGTCCGGGACGGTCGTCGAGGTGGTCGTGGTCGAAGTGGTCGTGGTCGAAGTGGTCGTGGTCGAAGTGGTCGTGGTCGAGGTGGTGCTGGTGGGGGGTGTGTTGCTGCAGCCTTCGAGGAGGGCGTCGAACGGGAAGTAGTGGAGTTCGCGCACTTCTGGGCCCTGACCCACGACGGCCACGTTGTCGGCGTGACGCATCGTCTTGGCGATGACGTTGCCCTCGATGTTGTGGCCCGACGCGAACTGAACGTCGGCGTTCGGGGCGTAGACCGTGCCCTCGATCGTCGCTCCTCCGCCGGGCGGCATGATCAAGCTGGTTGCGGTGGGGAAGTTCCACAACATGTACGGCGCCTGCGCGCCGCTGATCCCGGCCGTGTTCGGCGTGACCCAGGTGAACTGATCGGCTGGCGACAGCCCGGAGGTGACCACGTTGATCAGCAATGGTGTGGTGCTCGACGGCAGTGGGCTGTCGAAGGTGATCTCGCTGATGTTCGCGAGGCTCGCCGCGGTGATCGTCAGAACGTTCTGCTGATCCGCGATCAACCTGATCCGTACCGGAGTGTTCGGAGCGGTCACGTCGTTGCCGGGAATTTCGACCGAGTCGTCCCGACGGAGCAGCGTGATCGTGCTCTCGCAGACGCCGAGGTGAGCCGACGCGGCCCGGAAGTACGCGAAGGCGGCGGCGAAGTCGAACGTGCTCGCGGGGACGTCGGCGGTGACCGAGTCGACCGACTGGGGGCCGTTCACCATGATCGCGGGCGTGGAGTCGAACCCCTCGCCCGCGGCCACCACCCTCGGATTGGCGCCGCCGTTGTTCGTCACGAGCGCCCCGGTGGGATCGCCAAGTTTGAAGTAGCCGTCGTTCACCTGCAGTCGATCCGACGACGTCGCGAAGTCGAGCCGGCCGTTGACCAGCAGCGCCATCGGCACCGTGTCGCCGGGAGCGATCGGCGTGGGCGCGCTCGCTCTGATGACGTTGTAGCTCCCCCAGGTCAGATCGCCGCCGATCGCGCTCGGGCCTTCCGATTCGTCGGCGGTCAGCTCGGCGTTCCCCTCCGTGACCAGCAGGAAACCCTGGGTCGGCGACGTCGGGTTGAATGCCGGCGGCACCGCCGACGACAGGCCGGCCGCGGCGAGCAACGCGACTCCGATGGCCGCGACGATCGCGGCTGCACCCACGAGGGTCCGGGTGTTCGCGCTGCGTGTCGAACTCATTCCGATCGGACGGTATCCAGATTCTCCATACCGGTAGTGCAGCCCGGCGGATTCGTCGTCAGTGGTGACGCAATACGGTGACGGCGAAGTCGGCGGCGTCGTGCCAGGCCCGCAGGTCCCAGGTGGCGAAGCGGTGCTCGATCCGCAGGCCGGCCTCGGCGATCGCCCGATCGAACACGTCGAGAGGTAGCTCCCGATTGGTGTGGAACCCGGTGACGATGAAGCCGCCGCCGGGTCCGCTGTTCGGTCCGCCGGTCAGATGGGCGGCGCAGCGGCGCAGGACGTCGGCTTCGGTGCCGGGCGCGAGGAACACCATCACGTTGCCGGCGAGCACGATCGCGTCGAACGGCTCGGGCTCGCCCATCGCCGGCAGGTCGAGCTCGCTGAGGTCGGCCACGAGCCAGTTCGGGCCCGGGTGATCGACCTCGGCAGCGGCGATCAGCTTCGCGTCGGCGTCGACCCCGACCACGTCGTGGCCGACTCCGAACAGGTAGGCGCCGACCCGGCCGGGCCCACAGCCCGCGTCGAGGATGCGGGCGTTGCGACGCACCATCGCGTCGATCAGCCGGCCCTCACCGACGAGGTCGTCGCCCGCAGCCTCCATCTTCCGGAACCGCTCGATGTACCACTCGCTGTGACCGTCCTTCGCGTCGGTCACCCACCTCGTCGGCCTCGCCATGCCCGCAGCGTAGAAGTTGATACGCGGGGTCAGGCACCGACCGCTTCACGTCAGCACCTTGGCGAGGCGGAGGGTGCGGGCGGCATCGGGGTCGGCGAGGGCCTGCACGGCGAGGTCGAAGTCGGGCAGGCTGAGCACGTCGCCGTCGTCGCCGATCATCACGAACCGGTCGAGCTGGCGCAGGAACGTGCGGTCGTGGCTCACCGCGATCACCGTGCCGACGAAGCGATCGAGGGCGCGCTCCAGTGCGATCGCCGAGTCGACGTCGAGGTTGTCGGTCGGCTCGTCGAGCAGCAACACGTTGTGCCCGGCGAGCTCGAGGGTGAGGATCTCGAGGCGCGCCTTCTGCCCACCCGACAACGTCTGGTGCTCCTGGCGCGCCGCCTCGGCCAACCCGTAGCGGCCGAGCGCCGCCATCGACCGCTCGAAGGTGTGGGCCAGCGGCTCGATCACCTCCAGGCAGGTCGTGCCGGCGAACTCGGGCCGGTCGTTGACCTGGGTGAACATCCCGACCGAGGTTCGCGGCCCGAAGTTGATCGTCCCGTCGAAGCCCGACACGCCGGCGAGGGCATTCATCAGGTGCGTCTTGCCGGTGCCGTTGGGGCCGATCAGGCCGACGCGCTCGCCGAAGTACACCTCGTCGCTGAACGGGAAGAACAGGTCGTCGACGCTCACGTCGATCAGCTGGACGACCCGGCGCGCCGAGTCGGCGCCGCGCAGGCCGACGTTGATCTGCTGGTCGGGCACCGGCGGCGGAGGCGGCCCGGCGGCGACGAACTTCTCCCATCGCGTCTCGGCGGCGTTGGCCTTCGACGCGTTCTTGAAGTTCACCGCGGCGCGCTGCTTCATGATCTTCATGTGGCGGAACAGGCGGCGCTCCTCGTCCTTCCACCGCTCCAACGCGTCGCCGAGCCGCGCCTGGCGGTCGGCACGCGCCTGCGGGAACGTCGCGAACGATCCGCCGTGCACCCAGGCACCCGACCCCTCGATGGCGATCACCTTCGTCGCCACCGCTTCGAGCACGGCCCGGTCGTGGCTGACCATGAGCACGGTCGAGCGGGTGGCGCGCAGTTGCTCCTCCAACCACCAGCGGGTGGGGATGTCGAGGTAGTTGTCGGGCTCGTCGAGCAGCAGCACATCGGCGCCCGAGTTGAGCACGAGGTCGAGCACCAGCCGCTTGCGCTCACCGCCCGACAGTTCGCCGACGCGGCGGGTGCCGACGTCGTCGACCGGCGACTTCACCACCCGCTGCACCGCCGAGGCCCACTGCGCCTCGAGCTCGTAGCCGCCGAGGTCGCCCCACGTCGTCACCGCCTCGGCGTAGGCCATCCCGGGCTCGACCGCGGGCGCGCGGTGTTCGTTCGGGGACGGGGCCGGAACGAACGGGGTCGTGCCCGTGAGGGCGTGTTCGGCGGCGACCAGGGTGCGGCCGGCGGCTCGCAGCGCTGGTGGGGCGACCTCGATCAGCAGCTCCCTGAGCGTCGCGTCGGGGGACGCCATGCCGGCGTCCTGCGTCATCGTGAGGACGGTGCCGCCGAGGGCGAACTCGCCGGCGTCGGGCTGGAGCTCGCCCGCCAGGATGCGCAGGATCGTGCTCTTGCCGACCCCGTTGACCCCGACGAGCACCGCCCGCTCGCCGGGCGACACCGTGAAGCTGACGTCGAAGAACAACGAGTCGCGCCCGGGCGGTGCGTACTCGAGTTCCGACACCACGATTGTGCTCACGGCGACAGACTCGCAGACCGGCGGTTCACTCGGAGGCGGCGATTTCGGCGTCGAGGCGCTTGACCAGCGTCTTGGTCGCCACCGCTCGGTAGCTCTCCTCCACGAAGTCGAGCAACACCTCGCGTTCGCCCTCCGGCACGTTGGCGACGTACACCGTCACCCACCCGTGCTTGCCCAGGCCGTACCCCGGCAGGATCGAACCCGGATACGAGAGGGCATGGTCACGGGACTCGGGCAGCTTGACGGTGATGCCGGGGTCGTCCGCATCGGGGCCGCTGGCCAGCACCCCGCCAGCCCACCGTGTCGCCGCCCGTCCTTCCAGCCGGCAGCCGCAGCTCCGATGTCCGATCCGATCCGTCGGGGCGGGCGGCGAGCTGACAATCTCGCGGCGTGGGGAACGACACGATCGACCGGGATGCGCTGCGGGCCAAGTACGCCGAAGAGCGCGCCAAGCGCCTGCGGCCCGACGGCAACAACCAGTACGTCGAGGTGACGGGGCAGTTCGCCCACTACGTCGACGACATCTACACGCCGCCGGTCGAGCGTGAGCCGCTCCGTGACGAGGTCACGGTCGCGTTCATCGGTGGCGGGTTCGCCGGTCTGGTCACCGGCGCCCGGCTGAAGCAGGCCGGTATCGACGACGTGCGCATCATCGAGAAGGGCGGCGACTTCGGAGGCACGTGGTACTGGAACCGCTACCCGGGCGCACAGTGCGACACGGCGGCGTTCATCTACCTCCCGCTGCTGGAGGAGACCGGCCACATGCCGACCGAGAAGTACACGCACGCGCCGGAGATCCTCGAGCACTGCCAGCGCATCGCCAAGCACTTCGACCTCTACGACAACGCCGCACTGTCCACCGAGGTGCAGTCGGTCGAGTGGGAGCAGGACAGCCACCGCTGGGTCATCCGCACCAACCGCGGCGACGAGATGCGGGCGAAGTACCTGGCGATGGGCACCGGCCCGCTCCACCGGCCGAAGCTGCCGGGCATCCCGGGCATCGAGACGTACGCCGGGCACAGCTTCCACACCAGCCGGTGGGACTACGGCTACACCGGCGGCGATCCCGCGGGCGCGCCGATGGACAGGCTGGCCGGCAAGCGCGTCGGCATCATCGGCACCGGTGCGACCGCCGTTCAATGCGTGCCGCACCTCGCCCGCGCCGCCGGCGAGCTGTTCGTGTTCCAGCGCACCCCGTCGTCGGTCGACACCCGCAACAACCAGCCGACCGATCCCGAGTGGTTCGCCACGCTCCAGCCCGGTTGGCAGGAGGAGTGGCTGATGAACTTCACCACCCTCCAGACCGGTGGCTTCGCCGACGAGGACCTCGTGAAGGACGGTTGGACCGACATCTCCCAGCGCATCCGCGACAAGGCCATCGCCAACGGCGACTTCAGCCCGGAGGGGATGCTGAAGGCGTACCACGACAGCGACGACGAGAAGATGGAGGAGATCCGCGCCCGCGTCGACGCGATCGTCGGCGACGGCGGCACGGCAGCTGCACTCAAGGCGTGGTACCGCCAGCTGTGCAAGCGGCCGTGCTTCCACGACGAGTACCTCCAGTCGTTCAACCGGCCCAACGTGCACCTGATCGACACCGACGGCAAGGGGGTCGAGCGGATCGACGAGACCGGCGTGTGGGTGCGCGGCGAGCACTTCGAGCTCGACTGCATCGTCTACGCGTCCGGCTTCGAGGTGGGCACGCCACTCGAACGGCGCACGGGCTTCGATCCGGTCGGGCGTGACGGGCTGAAGCTGTCGGAGTACTGGGCGAGCGGGATGCGCACGCTGCACGGTCTCCACGCCCGGAACTTTCCGAACCTGTTCGTGATCGGCCCGGCGCAGGGCGCCAACCTGATCTCCAACGTGCCCCACAACCTGACCGAGGCCGCTACGACGCTCGGTGCCATCCTGGCCCACGCCGAGGAGGTCGGCGCCGAGGAGGTCGAGGTCACCGCCGAGGCCGAGGACGCGTGGGTGACGCTGCTCCTCAACGGCGGCCGGCGGTTCGGTGCCGACCCGACGTGCACGCCCGGGTACTACAACAACGAGGGCGGCGAGATCTCCGAGGGCCTCCTCGGCCTCGGCTACCCCGACGGCCCCGTCGCCTACTTCAACCACATCAAGGCCTGGCGCGACACCGGCGACTTCGACGGCCTCGAGTTCCGCTGACCCCGTGCGTTCCGCTGACCCCGTGCGTTGGGGACGGGGCCGGATGAACGGGGTCAGGTGCCGGTGAAGTGGGCGGGGCGGCGTTCGAGGAACGAGGCGACGCCTTCGCGGTGGTCGTCGCTCTTGAAGCAAGCAGCGAGCGCGGCGGTGTGGCGCTCCATGTGCTCGCCGGCCGAGGCGGTGAAGCCCTCGTACACCAACGACTTGATGTGGCCGAGGCTGTGCGGCGAACCCTCGGCGATCGTCGAGGCCAGCGCGATGGCGGCCGGCACGAGGTCATCGCTCGGGATCACGTCGAGCACGTAGCCGAGGGCGAGCGCCTCACCGGCGTCGATCATCGCCCCGGTGTACAGCAGCCGCAGCGCCTGCTGGGGTCCGACGATCCGCGGGAGCAGCCACGTGCCGGCGCCGGTGTCCGGTACGAGGCCGCGGTGGACGAAGTTCCAGGCGAAGCGGGCGTTGTCGCTCGCGAGGCGGAGGTCGCATTGCGAGCTGAACTCGGCGCCCATCCCGACTGCCGGCCCGTCGATCGCGCCGATCGTCGGCTTGCGGGCCTGTGCGATCGGCCACCAGTGATGCCGCTCCTCCTCGCCCGCCGAACCCCGTAGCCCGCGCTCGGCGCCGGGGATCGTCGCCAGGTCGGCGAGGTCGGTGCCTGCACAGAACGCTCCCGGCACGCCGGTGATCACGATCGCCACCGTGTCGGGGTCGGCGTCGGCCCGCCCCACCGTCTCGACGAACTCGAACAGCATCGCGTAGGTCATCGCGTTGCGCTTCTCCGGCCGGTCGATCGTGATCACGCCGACCTTGCCCTCGACGTGATAGCGGATGAGCTGGCGGTTCGGATCGGTGCCGTCGGTCATCGTCCGAAGGTACCCACGTACAATCACCGTCGATGAACCCGACGACCCCGACGAACCCCGCGACCGGGATCGACCCCGACGCACCGGTCTACGTGGCGGGCCACGCGGGCCTCGTCGGCTCGGCGATCATGCGGCGGCTCGCCGCGGCCGGGTTCACGAACGTCCTCACCGCCACCCGCGGCCAGCTCGACCTGCGCGACCAGTCGGAGGTGTCGCACTGGTTCAAGGCCAACCGGCCGCGGTACGTGTACCTCGTGGCCGGCACCGTCGGCGGCATCATGGCCAACAGCACCCGGCCGGCGGAGTTCATCTACGACAACATGATGATCCACGGCACGGTCGTCCACGCCGCCAAGGAGTACGACGTCACCAAGCTGCTCTACCTCGGCTCGTCGTGCATCTACCCCCGCGAGGCGAACCAGCCGATCACCGAGGACGAGCTGCTCACCGGCCCGCTGGAGCCGACCAACGAGGCGTACGCGATCGCCAAGATCTCGGGCATCAAGCTGTGCCAGGCGTATCGGAAGCAGTACGGCTGCGACTTCATCTCCGCCATGCCGACCAACCTGTACGGCCCGAACGACAACTTCGACCTCACCTCCAGCCACGTCCTGCCGGCGCTGATCCGCAAGTTCCACGACGCCCGCAGCAGCGACGACAAGACGGTCGAGATCTGGGGAACCGGCTCGCCGATGCGCGAGTTCCTCCACGTCGACGACCTCGCCGACGCCTGCCTGTTCCTCATGGAGCACTACAGCGACGAGAGCCACATCAACGTCGGCACCGGCATCGACCTGCCGATCCGCGACCTCGCCGAGAAGGTCCGCGCCGCCGTGTGCCCCGACGCCACGCTGCGCTTCGACACCACCAAGCCCGACGGCACGCCCCGCAAGGTGCTCGACGTCACCAAGCTGCGCAACCTCGGCTGGAGCCCGTCGATCGATCTCGACACCGGCATCACCACCACCTACCAGTGGTTCCTCGACCAGCAAGCCGCCCACCAGGGCCTCCGCGGCATCGACCAACCTGCAACGGTGGGGTCAGGCACCGCGTGACAGGTTGAGGGGATGAGCGAATCCGATCCGGTGCTCGATCCAGTGCTCGACGCTGCCGCGGCGACCGGCCAGCCGTTCGAGGTGGTGACGTGCGATCCCGACCTCGCCGACACCGCCGCGTTCTGCGAGGCGTACGGCTACCGGCTCGACGAGTCGGCAAACGCGATCGTCGTGGTCGGCAAGTCCGAGCCGCGGGTGTACGCCTGCTGCCTCGTGCTCGCCTCGACCCGGCTGGACGTGAACGGTGCGGTGCGCAAGCGCTTCGGCACCCGCAAGGCGTCGTTCGCCTCCGGTGACGAGACGATCGAGATCACCGGGATGCAGATCGGTGGCGTCACGCCGTACGGCCTCCCCGCGGAGCTTCCGATCTGGATCGACGCCGCGGTCATGAGCTGCGACCAGGTGATCGTCGGCGGCGGGTCCCGCGACCGCAAGCTGCTCGTGCCACCCGCCTCCCTCGCCGCGCTGACGAACGCCGAGGTGGTCGACGGCCTCGCCGGCTGAAACGTTCGGTGCCTGACCCCAGGCGTTTCGGATGTTCCGCTCTGGCGATGAGCGCGCCCACGTTGGGGGATGAGACGGACACGGATTCTTGCCGCCACGCTCGTGATCGCCGGCGCCGGCCTGGCGGGGATCGAGGCCACCAGCCCGACCGAGCGGACCGAGGCACTCCCGCCGCCCGCGGGCGCGTACAGCTACGGGGCCGCCGGCACGGCGCGCAACGGAACGGGAGGATCGATCGCGCCGTCACCGACCTCGGCGTCGTGGCCGGGCACCGGGGCGGGCCAGAACGGCGGACCGTTCGCCTTCGTCGGCGCCCACTACGGATCGCTGTGGGGCGTGCCGGCGGGGCCGAACAACGCTCGCGGCGTCGGCTACTGCGTGATGGAGGACGTCGGCGGCGAGGGCGCCGTCACCCAGCGCCCCGACCCGCCAGCGTGGGACGCCACCGAGATGGCGAGCGCAGCGGCGTTGATGGCCACCTTCGGCGGTGACGCCGTCGTGCCCTACGGCATCGACGAGACCGGCAGCTACGACACGGCGACCGGTGAGTGGCAACACCCGATGCTCCTCGGCGGCGGCGACTACACGCGTCGCCGCCAGATCGCCGTGAACTTCGGCGTGCGGATGTTCCTGGAGGACCAGAGCCCGACCGGTGTCGCCGCGGGCCGCAAGCTCGCCCGCGACACCGCCGTCGTCAACGGCACCGGCGGGAACTTCAGCGCGCTGAGCAACGGGTACCGGGTCGCGCAGCACCTCGCCGGGGTGGCCGACGTGCAGCACGCGATCGGCGGTGTTCGCCTCGAGGTCGTGTGGGGCACGCCGGGCGGCGTGGCCCCCACCGCGCCCGGCAAGTATCCGATCGAGGTCCACGCGCTCGACGCCACCGGCCGCCACGTGGGGCTCGTTCCCGTGCTCCAACTGTCGGGGGTCGGCATCGGCGCCAACCGATCGGTCGGAGCGATCGCCCGCGTCGACAACAGCCGCGACACCCCGGGGGATGCCGCCCGCTGGAATGCGGCCACCGCGATGGGCTGGCCGGTGTGGCAGATGAACGCCCAGCTCACCACCGATCCGCGGTTCGAGGTGCGCACCAACCCCGCCGCCGCCGACGTCGCCGGGCGAGACGGCATCGCCCGGTTCACCGTCGAGATCACCGCTCCGGCGTGGGAGCTCGCGTTCCACACCCAGGCGCCGACGGCCGACACCACTCTGCACGCCGGCACCGGTGTGCAGGGCCAGGTGACGTGGGCCGGCCCGCCGCAGTCGGCCTCGGTGCGGGCCGCCTACTCGCCACCGCCCACCGGACACTTCCGGATCCGCAAGGTGCTCGACGACCCGGTCGTGCAGGGCGACCGCGACATGTCGGGCTTCTCGTTCGAGGTCGTGTCCGACACGACCGGCGCTTCATTCGGCACGCTCTCGACCGATACGTCCGGGCGCACGCCGCGGATCCAGGCCGTGGCCGGACGGTACCGCTTGAGCGAGGTCGCCCGCCCGCCGTGGGCGACCGGCACGCTGTCGCCCGGACCGATCATCGTCACCTTCGATCCCGTGACGGCCGGCGGCACAGTGGTCGAGTTCACCTACACGAATCGCGTTCCTGCCGCCACGATCGACACCGTGGCGACCGACGCAGCCGACGGCGATCACGTCGTCGACCTCGACGGTACCGCCACGTCGAGGCACGCGATCGTCGACCGGGTCTCCTATTGCGGGCTCGTACCGGGTACGCCCTACGAGCTGCGCGGCGCGATCGTGACCCGGCTCGACGCCCACGACGGAGCCGGTTCGGCCCACTCCGAACCCCTCGTCGCGGCCACCACCGCGTTCACGCCCACCGCACCGTGCGGCACCGCCGACGTGCACTTCGAGGTGGACGGAGCGTCGATGCTGCGCGGCACGGTGGGCGCCGTGTTCGAGACGCTCGTGCTGGCCGCCAACGCGCAGGTCGTCGCCACCCACGCCGACCCGCTCGACGCCGACCAGACGATCTGGTTCCCGCTCGTCACCACCCGCCTCCACGCGACCGACGACAGCCCGACCGACGACGACAACAACGACGACAACAACAACGACGACGACACGGTCGACGACGACACGGTCGCCACCACCGCCACTTCGATCACCGTCGCCGACGAGGTGACCTACGCCGGGCTGGAACCGACGCGTCCGTACCGGGCCGTGCTCACGTTGCACGAACGGACCGCCGACGCCGGATGCGCTGCCGAGCCCGTGGCCGACCCGGTGGTCGTCGAGTTCACGCCAACCGCACCGTCGGGCACGGTGACCGTCGGCGCAGCGACCTTGACGACGCCAGGCACGTTCGTCGCGTTCGAACGGATCGAGCGGATCGAACCACCCGGCCCCGACGGAGCCAACGCCGCCCGGACCACGCTCGTCGCGACCCACACCGACTGCGACGAGGCGCTGCAGACCGTCACGATCGCTCCACCACCACCGCCACCTCCACCACCGCCACCAGTGCCGACCACGACGGCGTTGCCGCAAGCCTCCACCACGACCATCGCGCCGACGACCACCACCACGCCGGCGAGCACGACCACGGTGCCGGTGGAGACGACACCACCAACCAGTCCGCCAACCACACCACCCGTCACCCCGCCGCCAACGCCGCAGCTCCCACGCACCGGCGGGAGCTCGCACGGGATGACCCGGCTGGCGTCGCTGCTCGTCCTGACGGGTGCCGGCCTGTTCGCCGCGTCCGGCGGTCCACCCTCCGAGGTCGTTCATCGGGGACGGGGCCGGACGAACGGGGGTCGCGGCAGGAGTCGGTGACGGCTGCGTCAAGAGAGTGTCAAGGGGGTACCAGCCCTTCGAACCCGAGTCGATACTTGACCACGGTGCAGACGAAGGCGAACGGGACGACAGGGCGGGACACGACCGCCGGCTGGACCTCGCCGTGAGCGCTACCTCGACGCTGGACGCAGGCGTCGACGGCGGCCGCACCACGTTCGAGCCGCCCGTTCCGTCGCTGACCGGCACCGGTTCAGCGATGCTCACGCCGACCACGGTGCGCTGGGCCGTGGTCGCCGTCGCCGTCGTCGCCGGCCTGTTCGCCGGCCTCGGGAACCTCGTGGTCGACGATCCGGCCGCCGGCCCGATCGGCTGGCTGTTCGCCGGGTCGCCCGAACCGACCGGAGCGCCGCTCGTCGACTTCATGCTCGTCGGGCTCGCGGTCGGCTTCGTCACGTGGCTCGGGGCAGCCGCGCTGCGCTGGGACGTCGCGGTCGTCAGCATCGTCGCCGGGATCACCAGCTGGTCGATCCCCGGCGCAGTCATCGGGGTCGTCAACGCGATCGTCGGCTATGCGATCCCGGATCGCCGCGGCGCGAAGAGTGTGATCACCGCGGGGATGGTCGGCATCGCCCTGAACGTGGCGTGCAGGGGAAACCTCGGCACGCCCGGCAATCCGGGCTTCTTCGGGCTGTCGAGCCTCATCGGGATCGGGCTCGGAGTCGTCGTCGCCGTCCTCGGCCTGCGCCGCCGGACGCGGGGAACGAGACGATTCGTGATGATCGCCACACTCGTCGTGGCGCCGCTGACGCTGATCGGTGCGATCGGTGTCGTGTACGGCGCGTGGGCCGCGCGCGACGACCTGCGCGACGCGAGCGCGCAGGCCGAACAAGCCCTCGAACAGCTCGGCCATGGCGACGTCGACGAGGCCCAGGCGACGTTCCGCGCGGCCGCCGCGGCGTTCGAGCGCGCCGACGAACGCCTGTCGAACCCCGCCGCCCAGATCGCCCGGTTCGTACCGATCGTCGCCCAGCACCGTCGCGCCGCGACCGGCCTGAGCGCCGAGGCCGCAGCCGCGTCGTCCGCGATCGCCGAGCAGCTCGAGCGGGTCGATCTCGACGGGCTGACGATCGTCGACGGCCGCATCGACCTCGACAAGGTCCGCGCGGTGCAGGCCCCGCTGCTGGCGATCCAGACGCGCATCGTCGAGCTCGACGAGTCGATCGGCGACGCGCGCAGCCCGTGGCTCGTCGCGCCCGTCACCGAACGCATCGACGACCTCGCCGTCGACGTCGCCGACCAGCGCCAGCGCAGCAACGACGCGCTGTCGGTCGCCGTCGCCGCCCCCGCGCTGCTCGGCGGGGATGGCCCACGGGTCTACTTCCTCGCGTTCACGACACCGGCCGAGGCGCGTGGCCTCGGCGGGTTCATGGGGAACTGGGCCGAGATCACCGTCGACGACGGCGCCATCGCACTCACCCGGTTCGGACGGGCCGAAGACCTCGACGACGCCGCCGCGCCCGGCACCCGCTTCCTCACCGGCCCGAGCGACTGGCTCACCCGCTACGGCCCGTTCCAACTGACCAACGGTGAGGGGGGCTCCACGGGTGCGGAGCCGTTCAAGAACGTCACGATGTCACCGAGCATGGAGTCCACCAGCCAGGCGATCGCCGAGCTGTACCCGCAGAGCGGCGGCCAGGCGCTCGACGGGGTGTTCGCCATGGACGTGTACACGCTTGCCCGCTTCCTCCGGTTCACCGGCCCGATCACCCTCCCCGCCGGGAGCGGACCGGCCGGCGGCGGGGCGGTGACGGCCGACAACGCGGCCAAGTTCCTCCTCAACGACCAGTACGACCTGACCGAGCTCGACACCCGCGTCGACGTGCTGAGCGACTTCTCCCACGCCGTCGTCGACGCGCTGCTCACCGGCTCACTCCCGCCGCCCACCGACCTGATCGACGTGCTCGGCCCGATGGTCGACCAGGGCCGGTTCTCGGCCTACGCCGTGCGCGGCACCGAGCAGGACCTGCTGCGGCGGCTCGGGCTCAGCGGCACGCTGCCGCTGGTCGACACGGGATCCGGCACGAGCGCGAACGCGGGCGACGCGATCGCCATCGCGTTCAACAACGCAGTGGGCAACAAGATCGACTACTACCTGGCGTCGTCGGCGAAGTACACGGTGTCGGCCGAGGCTTCCTCCAACACCGCCACCGCGACACTCGAGATCACGATGACCAACGGCGCGCCGACCGATGGCGAGCCGAGCTACGTGATCGGCAACCCGATCGATCTGCCGGTGGGCGAGAACCGCACGTACGTGTCGGTGTTCACCCGGCTGCCGGTGCAGGAACTCCAGATCGGCGGCAAGCGGATCGACGCGGAACCGGGCTTCGAGGCGGGCTACTTCACGACGTCCGCGTTCGTCCAGCTCGCCGCCGGCGAGAGCGTCACGCTGACGTTCACGATGGGCGGGCCGATCGATCTCACCGGTGGCTACACGCTCGACGCGCGGACGCCGCCGACCGTCGCGCCCACGCCCATCGACGTCGAGGTGACCTATCACCGAGACGGTGCCGATGGTGACGACGTCGAGCACGCGGTCGCCGCCCGACGCGACCCCGGCACCCTCCACGTCGCGGTCTCCTGAACCGGCTGGTCGTGTCGCCACGAGTGACCACACTGCGTGGTATTTCGGGAACCGACCTCGCGTCGTCCTGAGCCAACCGCGCTCTGCGGTTGCCGGATTCGGGAGCATATGATTCCTTGAATCCCTTGTCCTGCAACGAAAAGCTTACGTCAAGCCGACTTGCAATGGTCAGGGAGCGTCGATATGGTCATCTCACCGAAAGTGGTGAACGCCCATTCCGAGCACCACAACGCGGATCAGTGAAGGCGGATCAAACGATGGCGGCAGCACCCACTCGACTCAGCGGCACCCGTGCGGGACGTTTCGGACGCGTCTGGCTGGCCGGCCTGGCCCTCGCGGCCGGCGCGGCGTTCGTGCTCCCGAACGCGACGAACGCGGCCGACAACGAATCGGCGGCGCCGACGACCGACAACCCGGCCGACGACTACATCCCGACGACGACGATCGGCGACCGCTCGGTCCAGATCAACGCCCTCGCACCGGAGTGCATCGCGGACGTCCCGTACATCCGGTACGCGATCACCCCGACCGGCTTCAGCTCGAGCGGGCCTGCCACGCTGAGCTTCTACGACAGGAACGGCACCTTCGTCGAGTCGCGCATCGTGTCGAGCCTCTCGGGCACGACGATCTTCCCCGGCGCCTCGGCCAACCCGCCCCGCTGGCCGGGTTGGAAGCGAGCCGAGAACGGCAACTGGATCCCCGACGACAGCGACGCCATCTTGCGCGAGGGCCTCACCGTGCGGGTGTCGCTCGGCGCCGAACCGTCGGTCACGCTCGAAGCGACAGGGAACGTCAGCTTTCCCCCGTCGTCGGCGCGTTGCTACGGCCCCCCTGGGAACCGGTCGCTCGACGTCTCGGCCTTCACCCCGATCTGCATCGCCGAGGCACCGTTCATCGACTACGCCATCGTCCCCGTCGGCTTCAGTTCGACCGGCCCCGCCACGTTGACCTTCTACGACAAGAACGGCAACTTCGTCGAGCAGCGCACCGTGTCCTCGTTGTCGGGTCGGACCATCTACCCCGGCGCTTCGGTCGATGCCAACGGCAACACCACCGACTGGCCGGGTTGGAAGCAGGCCGAGAACGGCAACTGGATCCCCGACGACAGCGACGCCATCCTGCGCGACGGCCTCAAGATCACCGTCTCGATCGACGCCGGCGCCGATCAACCGCAGGGTCTCGTGTTCGTCGAGCAGACGATCCTCGATGCGACGGCGACCGTGAGCTACCCGCCGGCGACGTCTCCGTGCGCCAACCCGCCGGAAGGGACACCGCCCACGACCACGATCTGCGTCGGCACGTCGACCTCGACCGGCGGTGGCTCGCCGACCACGACCGACCCGTGCCAGCCGCCGCCGCCCTGCGTGCCCGGCACCAGCACCGGTGGATCTTCGTCGTCGTCGACCGGGGGTGGCGAGAACTGCGAACCCCCGTGCGTGCCCGGCACCAGCACCGGTGGATCTTCGTCGTCGTCGACCGGCGGTGGCGAGACCTGCGAGCCACCGCCGTGCGTGCCGGCCACGACCGTCGCGGGATCGTCGGCCACGCCGACCACCGTCGACCCCGCATGCAGCCTGCCCCGCACCGGTAGCGACGGTGTGCGGACGCTGATGACCATCGGCGGAGTCGCACTCGCTGCCGGCGCTCTGATCACCCTGCTCGCCCGTCGTCGCAAGCCTGGGGCCGCCACCCCGGTCTGACGCCGACGGACACACCCGACGCTCCTGCTGAGCGTCTCACGAACTCGATGCCCCCACTTCCGCCGAGTGGGGGCATCGTGCTTTTTCCCAGTCGGCCCGCAGCACAGGTTCAGCCCACGTTTGCGTCGGGATCTGGGTACGCCTGCCCGTGCTGAATCCCGACGCAAACGTCGCTGCTGGGCATGACGGAACGATGACGACGTCTGGAATTCCTCAAGGTGTCGAGGGTCACGCCGATGGATTGTCCGCAAGCTGCGACGACAGCGGGTACGCAAGCGGCGTTGGGCCGCTGTGTTCGAGAAAGGATCGTCACCGACATGGCAACCAAGACCCCCACCCCCTCGCGTAACGACAAGTCCGGCCGGCGCCGGAAGGTCACCAAGTTCGCCCTCGCCGGAGTCGCCGTCCTCGGCGTCGGCGCCGCCCTCACCAGCGCCGCCTGGACCGACAACGTCTGGTTCGCGGCCGATGCGTCGTCCGGCGCCGTCGACCTCCGAGGTAGCGCCGATGGCGGTGGAACCTGGGCCGAAGGCAACACGTCCGGTGGTGCTGTGGTGATCGGAGTCACCGAGTTCGCTGACATGGCGCCCCTCGAGGAGCGGTCCGTGACGCTGCTCGTCCGGAACTTCGGCCAGGGCATCTTCACCCTGAACGAGGAGCCGGTCGCGTCGACCTCGACGAATAACATCTTCACCGACGCAGACATCGACGTCTCGGGGCTGAGCTTCACGACAGATCTGCACGCCGATGGACTCCTTGATCCGGGCGACGTCGCTTCGTACACCATGACGGTGACGGCACCCGACTGGTCGGATGCTCAACAGAACCAGGACGCCGTGTTGTACGTCCAGGTCGGTGCAAGCACCTGATCCATTGACCTTGTGAGTCCCGGGTGGTCGTTGCAGTGGTGCGGCGGCCACCCGGGATCTCTGGGTTTTCGGGAACTCTCATGAAAGTCATCCGCATCCTCGGCAACGTCGTGCTCTGGCTGGCCGCGCTGTTGGGCGTGGCGGCGGGGTCGTTGTTCATCGCCAACAAGCTGGAGATCGTCAACCCGTTGATCGTGATCTCCGGGTCGATGGAGCCGGGCATCCACACCGGCGACATGGTCATCGACAAGCAGGTGCCCACGGCCGGCCTCGAGGTCGGCGACGTCGTGTCGCTGCCGAGCGACCTCACCCACAAACTCGTCACCCACCGCATCACCCAGATCGAACGCTCCACCGACGGCCCCGCCGGCACCAGCTGGAAGATCTACATGAAGGGCGACGCCAACGAGTTCGAAGACATCGCCCCGTACTACGTCGGCGACCACGTGTGGAGCCCGGCCGTACGGCTCCCGCAGATGGGCGTCGTCGTCTCCAAGATGATGAACCCCGGATTCTCCCTGCCGATCGTGCTCGCCCTCGGCGCGCTGCTCGGCATCTCGCTGCTCTCCGAGGAACCGTCGAAGAACGAAACCGAAGAGAGCGACGACACCGAGCGCGACGAAGCGCTGGATCGCCCCGAGCCCGACCCGATCCGCGCCGCGGCGCTCGACGATCTCGATGTCGCCCTCGCCGCCCTCGGCATCACGATCGACGACAAACCCGCCGACGATCCGCCCGACCAACCCGCCGACGATCGCCGCAAGCACCCTGCCGGCCCCGCCGACCCGAACCCCGCCGACCCCGATCCCGACTCGACCACCGACCCCGACTCGACCACCGGGCTCGAACGCGAGCTGGTGCTGACCGGATAGGCGCGGCACCGACCACCACACGATGAACAGGCACACACGCACGGGCGCACTGGCGCTGCTGGCAGTGATCCTGTTCGTCGCGCTCGGAGCGATGGTGCTCAACCGCTCCGCGGACCCGTCGGCCCTCCCCGATCCGATCGACGTCGCGCTCGACTTCGACCAACTCGTCCCGGGCGAGCCACAGGTCGAGACCTACCCGTTCGACGTCCCCGGCCACGCACGGGTCGCCGAGGCCGGGATCGTCCAGGCCACCGGCATCGCCGAAGACATCGCCTGGACGTTCGAGCTCTGCCAATCGGGCCGGTGCGCCCCGATCGCCACCGGACAGCAACTCGAATCGGGCTCGTACACGTTGCAGGTGTCGGCCGTCCTGCAGACCGACGCGGGAGGAACCGGTCAGGTCGTCGGCGGCGTCAGCTTCGAACAGGCGACGACCGACCCGACGCTCACCTGGACACCGATCCACACGCTGATCACCGTCGCGCTCGGCGCGATCGCGGTCGGCGCGCTGCTGTCCACGACGATGCTGCGTCGCCAGGGAGCGACGTGATGCGCCGCCACCGCCGCATCGTCGCGACCGTGCTCGCGCTCGTCGGCCTCGTCGGCGCGGCCGCCAGCCTGGACGTGACCAGCGCCGCCTGGACCGACGAGGCCCACTTCAGCGCCAACGTCAGCAGCGGCCAGTGGGGCACGACCACCACCACGACCACGCTCCCGCCACAGCTGCCGGGCGACCCGGACGGCGGGATCAGCCCCGGCAACCCCGACACGGTCATCAGCGGCATCGACTGGAGCCTCAACGGCAGCAAGCAGTTCTGCACCGAGGTGAGCATCACCGGCAAGACGTCGACACCGAAGCCCTGGCAGATCAACGTCGACCTCACGCAAGCCCCGTTCTATGGGGTGAGCCCGAGTGGCGTGCAGACGAACTCGACGGGTGTCATCACGGTCGTCAACCCCCAGACGCTGAAGATCACCGGCAACGGTCCGCACGGCTGGCCGTGGCATCCGCAACAGAACAACACCCCGATCACCAACACCCAGACCGCGCGCTTGACGATCTGCGTCTACAACGCACCGGTGCCGCCACCGGCGCACCCGAGCACCTACACGGTCACCTACGCCAACGGCACCTGGACCAACACCCAGGCGTGCGTCGTGGCGACCATCACCACCACACGCAACGACCTCGCCCAGTTCCCGTTCCACTACGGCTGGAGCATCCCGCTCGACCTCACCGCAGCGAAGGCGATGATCACCAGCGTCGGCAACACCCTCAACTACGTCGGATGGTCGCCGTACCCGAACGGCCCCACCGACGGCACCGCGACGCCCTCGACCTACAGTCCGCCGGCCGACAGCTACACGTTCACGAGCGGGTTCAACAACACGCTCCGCGCCGCCGGTGGTGGTGCCGACAGCCGGACCGTGACGGCCTGCGTGTTCGGCTACTCGACCGGCGGGAACGGCAACGGCAACGCCCGGATCGCGTCGACCCCCGAAGTCGAGCTCGCCACCGAGGGCAAGTCGGCCCCGCCGCTCGCCGGCATCCCGGAATCGGGTGTCGCCACCTCGTCCAGCACCACCACGACCAGCACCCCCACGGCCACCACCGCCTCGACCACCACCACCTCGACCACCACCGCCTCGACCACCAGCGGCACGCCGACGCCGACCGCCTCCATCGAAACCACCACGAGCACGCCCTCGGCGGTCGAGCCGTCGTCCACGCTGCCACCGGCCACCGCTCCGGAGACCACCGCGCCGTCGACGGTGACACCGACCGTCGCCCCACCGTCGACCG
>CAZYWK010000010.1:28460-34227 GCA_964651825.1 uncultured Ilumatobacteraceae bacterium
CCGGAGACCACCGCGCCGTCGACGGTGACACCGACCGTCGCCCCACCGTCGACCGCGCCGAACGGATAGGCCGGGCCGGACGGATCGAGTTGTTGCGCGGAGCCCGAGCCCACGCACCAGCGCACGCAGCGACTACATGCGACGACTATGGCGTCATGAGGGCGAGGGGGACGCCGAGGCCGACGTCGGCGCGCACGGTGGCGATGCGGCGGCCGGGCTGGACGGCGTCCTTCGGTGGGGAGATCCGGTCGGCGCCGATCAGCTCGCACGCCGCGTCGAGGTCGTCGACGATGAGCACGACGCCCCAGAACGACGCCGGCCCGGCCGGGATGTCCGGGCGCTCGACCAGCTCGACGATCAACCCACCCTCGCCACGCTCGCCGATCCGGTGGAAGCCCTGCCGCAACGTGCCCAGCTCACGGATCCGCCGGAGCTCGAAGCCGGTCGCCTCCACGAGCGCCGTGCTCGTGCGTTCGAGGTCGGCCGTCAGCACGACGACGTGGTCGAGGGTGGTGGCGCCGAGCGGATGCTCGGCGAACGTGGGCGCCGGTCGCTCGACCCATTCGGTGGCCAACCCGTCGATCGAGGCGACGTCGCCGGACCCACTCAGTGCCCAGCCGACCACGCCGCTCGGGCCGTCGTCGCCCGCCCGTGAGACGATTCGCAACGAGGTGCCGTGCAGCGCGACGAGGCCGTCGGCCCCGATCGTCAACCCGAGCGACCGCCACGCCTCGACGTCACCGGCGATCGTGATCCACTCTGCACGCACGCTCATGGCGTCCCTCCTCGGCGATCGTCGTTCGACACGCCCAACTGCCAGGTGAAGAACGCGAGCACGTCGGCCTGCTCATCGGCCTTCTTGCTCACCGGCTTGCCGACGCCGTGCCCGGCGCGGCCCTCCTGGTGGAGCAGGATCGGCCGGTCGTCGCCGCACGACGTCGACGCCTGCAGCAGCGCGGCCATCTTCCGCGCGTGCAACGGATCGACGCGGGAGTCACCTTCGGCGGTCCACAGGAACGTGGCCGGGAAGCACGCGCCCGCGGACACGTGGTGGTACGGCGAGTACGCGTGCAGCCACTCGAACTCCTCGGCGACGTCCGGGTCGCCGTACTCGTCGGTCCACAGCCGGGCGATGAGGAACTGCGGGAAGCGGATCATGTCGAGCAGCGGCACGCCACACGACACCGCGGCGCACAGGTCGGGCCGCTGGGTGAGCGCAACGCCGACGAGGAGGCCGCCGTTCGACCGGCCATCGATCGCGAGTCGCTCACGACTCGTCCGTCCCGTGCCGACGAGCCAGTCGGCCGCGGCGTGGAAGTCGTCGAACACGTTCTGCTTGTTCCCGCGGCGGCCGGCGTCGTGCCACTCCTCGCCGTGCTCGATGCCACCCCGCAACCCGGCGATCGCGTACAGCCCGCCCCGCTCACACCACGCCGCGATCGTCGGCGACCACACCGGTGTCTCGGCGATGGCGAAGCCCCCGTAGCCGTTGAGGATCGTCGGCGTGTCGGGCCCCGGTTCCACATCCGCCCGGTGGATCAGGAACATGCCGATCTCGGTCCCGTCGAGCGACGGGTACGTCATCTGGCTGACGGCGAGCGGCGGGATCATGGCGAGCGCCGGGGCCGCCGCGCCGGCACTCGCCGACGTCTGGGTGCGATTGCGTTCGGGATCCGACGGCGATCCGACCCAGAGGCGGCACGGCGCGTCGAAGCCGACGGTGACGATGACGCTCCGCCCGGTCGACCGCTCGGCCGACATCGACACGACGGTCGACACGCCGATGCCGCCCTCGTCGACGCCGACCTTGCCGAGGAGCTCGCCGCCGGGTAACCAACGCTCGACGGAGTCGACGGCGGACTGGGTGGCGACGACCAGCAGCTCGTCGCCGACAACGGCCAATCCGCCGAGCACCGCATCGCGTTCGGGAACGACCGTGACCCAGTCCGCCGGGCCGACCGGAGCGCCATCGGCAGCGGGCAGCGGCACGGCGACGACCCGACCTCTCGGCGCGTCGAGCGTGGTGGTGCCGATCAGGCCGGTGCAGGTGGCGTCGAACACGAACGTCGACATCGTCTCGACACCGGCGATCACGTCGCGCCAGGCGGGCGCCGCCGCCGATCGGTCGAGCAGGTGCACGTCGTGGCGGCTCCAGCCGACCATGGCGTGCACGAGCACCCAGCGACCGTCCGGCGACACGTCGACCGACGGCCACGTCTCCGCCGTGACGTGGCCGGCCCACACGACCGGATCGTCGGCAGGGTCGTCGCCGAGGCGATGCGCGAACACCGTGCGGTGGTACTCGTCGCCCTCCGGATAGCGGGTGTAGAGGAAGCCCGATCCGTCGGGCTCCCAGGCCACGCTGCAGGCGCGCGTGTTCGGGATCGCGTCGCCGAGGAACTCGACAGTGACGGGGTCCTCCCCGACGGCCCGACCGACGCGCAGCACCCGCAGCGTCGAGTTCTCGGTGCCACCCTCGCTCACGCCGAACGCCACCAGCGACCCGTCGGGCGACGGCTCGAACCAGTCGACCGCCACCGCCGCGTCGGCAGAGCCGGCCGCTGGATCGAACAGCACAGCGGCGGCGGCGTCGATCGTGTCGAGCGAGCGAACGGCGAGCACGAACTGATCGGCGCCGGCGAGCCGTTCGTAGGTGAACACGCGGTCGCCGCGGACCACCGCCGTGGTCACGACCGGCAGGCCCATCAACGCGACGAGGCGCTCGTGCCATGCATCCCGGTCGAGACGGGCATCGAGCGCCTGACGGGTGTGCCGATTCTGCTCGGCCACCCACTGCTGCACCTCGGCGGCGTCACCGTCCTCCAACCACCGGTAGGGGTCGGCGATCGTGACGCCGTGCAGCGTGTCGGTCACCACCTCACGACGTGTTGGAGGTGGTGGGTTCATCGATCTGGGGCGTCAGCGACCCATGTTGGGGCGCTTGCCGTGATTCGCCTTCGAACGGCGCATCTTGGCCTTTTTCCTCTTGGTCTTCTTCGACATAGGGCTCCAAGCCTACGGGTCAAGGGTGGGAAGGACTACCGTGCCGCGAATGGGGAGCACACAGATCAGCGGGACTGTCGCGCCCGGCTTCGAAGCCGTCCGTGACGCGTTCGAGAACAACTTCCGTGAACAGGGCGACGTGGGGGCGTCGGTCGCCCTCACCATCGACGGCGAGCTGCTCGTCGACCTCTGGGGTGGCACGGCCACGTTCGATTCCGGCGAAGCCGATTGGCAGGGCGACACGATCATCAACGTCTGGTCGACGACCAAGACCATGGCCGCATTGTGCTGCCTGATCCTCGCCGACCGGGGCGAGCTCGACCTCTACGCACCCATCGCCACGTACTGGCCCGAGTTCGCCGCCGGCGGCAAGGAGCACGTCGCCACCCGCCACGTGCTCAGCCACTCCGCCGGCCTGTCGGGCTGGGACGAGCCGCTGGCGAAGGAGGACCTGCTCGACCACGACAAGCTCGTCCGGTTGCACGCCGCGCAGGCGCCGTGGTGGGAACCCGGCTCCGCCTCCGGCTACCACGCCATCAGCCAGGGGTACCTGCTCGGCGAGATCGTCAAGCGGGTGTCGGGCCGGTCGCTCGGCACGTTCTTCGCCGACGAGGTGGCGGGCCCGCTCGGCGCCGACTTCCACATCGGCACCGGCCCCGAACACGACGGCCGGGTGGCCCACGTCATCCCACCGACCATGGCCCTCGGCGACGAGTCGACGCTCGAGGGCGACTCGATCGCGGCGCGCACGATGCGCAACCCGGCCCTCGGTGCCGAGTTCTCCTCGACCAGGCAGTGGCGCCGCGCCGAGATCCCCGCCGCCGGCGGCCACGGCAACGCCCGCTCCGTCGCGCTCTGCCACACGCCGACCGCGTGCGGAGGCACCGCCCGGGGTGTGACGCTGCTCTCGGAGGAGGGCGTTGCTCGGATCTTCGACGAGCAGCAGCGCGGCGTCGACCTCGTGCTCGGCGTCGACATGGTGCTGGGCATGGGCTACGGCCTGCCCGGCCCGATGCTGCCCGTGCCGAACCCGCGCACGTGCTTCTGGGGTGGATGGGGAGGATCGCTGGCGATCATCGACGTCGACGCCAAGATGAGCTTCAGCTACGTCATGAACCGGATGGGTGAGGGCACCACCGGCGACACCCGCGGTGCCGGCCTGCTCATGGCCGCCTACGGGTCGCTCATGTCGCAAACCTGACCTGTCACATTCCGCGGGGCTGTGTCGTCGGAGATGGCATGGAGCAAGTGACTTCCCCAGATGCAGTACACGTCGTCGGCGGTGGGCTCGCCGGCCTGACCGCGGCGGCCTTCGTCGCCCGCGCCGGCCGGCCCGTGATCGTCCACGAGCAGCGGCGACGCCTCGGCGGGCGGGCGACCACCGACGAGCGCGGCGGGTTCCGGTTCAACCAAGGCCCGCACGCGCTGTACGCCGGCGGGCCCGCACACCGGATCCTCGCCGAGCTCGGCATCCGGCCGACCGGCCTGCGACCGCCGACGAAGGGCACCCGGATGGTCGTCGGCGGCGAGGCGCACCGGGCGATCGGCGGGCCGGCATCACTCGCCGCGTCGACGATGCTGGGCACCCGCGACAAGGCCCACCTGGGCCGCGTCCTCCTGCGGATCGGCAAGCTCGACCCCACCGCGGCCGCCGGGCTCACGGTGAACGAGTGGATCGCGGACCTCACCGACCGGGAGCGGGCAGCCCAGACGATGCACGCCCTGGTGCGGCTCACCACCTACGTCAACGCGCCGGCGACGCTGAGCGCCGAGGTGGCGATCAGCCAGCTGCAGTACGCCTTATCGGCGAGCGTCACGTATCTCGACGGCGGCTGGGAGCAGCTCGTCGGCCGGCTCCGCGACACCGTCACCGAGGCCGGTGGCACGATCGTCACCGAGTCGTCGCCGATGGAGCTTCCCGACGCGGGCGCCGTCGTCGTGGCCGTCGGATCACCGCAGGCCGCCTTCGCGATCGTCGGCCGAGTGTTCGATCACGGGCCGTCGTCGGAGGCGGCGGTGCTCGATCTCGCGCTCGCCGCGCCGCCGGCCCACCCGTTCGTGCTCGGCATCGACGAGCCCTTCTACCTGTCCGAGCACGGCGGGCCGGCCGGCATGAGCCCCCCGGGCCGGGCCAGCTTGTCGCTCGCCCAGTACCTGGCGCCGGAGGGCGACACGTGGAGTGAACCGGATCGGGCCCGGCTGCGCAGCTTCGCCCGCCACGCCGGGGTCAGCGACGACCAGATCCTCGACGAGCGCTACCTTCACCGCATGGCGACGGTGACCTCGATCGCCACGGCCGCGCACGGAGGCCTGGCGGGCCGGCCGGCCATCGCGGTGCCGGATCGGCCTGGCGTGTTCGTCGCCGGCGACTGGGTCGGCCCGGTCGGGCACCTCGCCGACGCCGCGCTCGCCAGCGCCCGCGAGGCGGCACGATCGGCGGTTGCCCACCTCGATCGGAGCGTCGTGGTGTGACCCGCCGCGACGCCGACTCCGGTCTCGCGGCGTTCCAGCGCGAGCGGCCCCGCTTGCGCGCGTTGGCGTACCGGATGACCGGCACCCCGGACGACGCCGACGACGTGGTGCAGGACGTCTGGTTGCGATGGCAGACCGCCGACCGATCCTCGATCGTCAACCCCGCGGCCTGGTTGACCACGGTGACCACCCGGGTCGCCCTCGATCGGCTCACCTCCGCCGCGGCGCGTCGCGAGCGCTACGTCGGGCCATGGCTCCCCGAGCCGTTCGCCGACCTGGCCGAACTGGGCGA
>CAZYWK010000010.1:34327-62573 GCA_964651825.1 uncultured Ilumatobacteraceae bacterium
GCTACGTCGGGCCATGGCTCCCCGAGCCGTTCGCCGACCTGGCCGAACTGGGCGACCTGGGCGAACTGGGCGAACTGGGCGACCTGGGCACGGGCGACCCAGCCGACACCGTCGCCCAGACCGAGACGATCACGCTCGGGTTCATGCGGGTGCTCGAGACGCTGCAACCGGTCGAGCGGGCGGTGTTCCTGCTGCACGACGTGCTGGGGATGCCGTTCGCCGACGTCGCGAGCGCCGTGTCGCGCAGCGACGCGGCCACCCGGCAGATCGCCAAGCGGGCCCGCGACCGCATCCGCGACGGCCGGCCGCGCCTCACGCCGCCACCGGCCGACGTCGAGCAACTGTCGCAGGCGTTCCTCGCCGCGGTGCTCGACGGCGACGTGGATCGCCTGTCGGCGATGCTGACCGACGACGTGGTCTCGATCTCCGACGGTGGCCCGCAACGGCACGCCGCGCGCCGGCCCATCGTCGGGCGCGACAAGGTGGCGCGGCTGTTCGTCAACCTCGGCCGCCGCGAGTTCCGCGAGACCGACGAACTCCATCCCGTCGTCGTCAACGGGCAGCCCGGCGCCTACTTCCTGCGCGACGGCGAGCCGTATCTGTTGACGGTGTTCGGCTGGCGGGGCACCCAGGTCGCCGAGACGATCGCCATCCTCAACCCCGACAAGCTGGCCCACTTCCACACCCGCTGGCGCGCCACGACGAACGGGTGAACCGCCGGGCGCAACGTGTCACGAAGTGCCTGAGCCCACGCGACATGTCGGCCGGTGGGATCCGGTTCAGGCGGCGCGGGTCCAGGCGAGGAGCTCGTCGGCGGGCATCGTGTTGATGATCCGCTCGAGCGGCACCTCGCATTCGGCGGCGCGGTCGCAGCCGTGCGGCTGCCATTCGAGCTGACCGGTGGCGTGGGCGTCGGAGTCGATCGAGAACCAGCAGCCGTACTCCACGGCCATCGCCAGCAGCTCCCGCGGCGGGTCGAGGCGCTCGGGCCGGCAGTTGATCTCGACCGCCGTGTGGAACTGGGCGCAGGCGGCGAACACGTAGTCGGCGTCGAACTCGCTCGGCGGGCGCTTGCCGATCATCCGGCCGGTGCAGTGCCCCAGGATGTCGACATGCGGCGACGCCACCGCCATCAGCATCCGCTCGGTCATCTGGCTGCGCTCCATCCGCAACTTCGAGTGGACGCTGGCGACCACCACGTCGAGGCGCTCCAACATGTCGTCGGCGAGGTCGAGCGAACCGTCCTCCAAGATGTCGACCTCCATGCCCGACAGGATGCGGAAGTCGTGGCCGGCGGCGGCGATGTCGGCGTTGATCGCCGCGATCTGGTCGAGCTGATCGGTCAGGCGCTCGCGGTCGAGGCCGTGCGCGATCGTGAGGCGGGCCGAGTGGTCGGTCTGCACGATGTACTCGTGGCCGAGCGCGATCGCAGTGGCCGCCATCACCTCGATCGGGTACCCGCCGTCGCTCCACGTGGAGTGCTGGTGGCAGTCGCCGCGCAGCGCATCGCGGTACACCTGCCCCTCCGGGGTGATCGGCACCTGCGACTCGGCTTCCATCTTCGCGAGGTACGTCGGTTCCTCGCCGCGCAGGGCCTGGGTGATCACGGCCGCCGTCGACGACCCGATGCCATCGAGCTCGGTCAGCGTGTCGAGCCGGGCCCGCTCGGCGAGCTCGGCGGGCGGCGTGCTGCGCACCACGTCGAGCGCCCGCACGAACGCCTTCGCCTTGAACCCCGTGTCGTGCGCCCGGTCGAGACAGTGCACCACCCGCAGCAGCGCCTCCTCCGGCGTCATCTCGACGGTCATCGCCCCGATCGTAACTACGCTCGGACCCATGCCACTTCAGGGAGAGTATGAACCGAGCACTTGGGACTGGGTGCGCGAGCAGGTCGACACCTACGAGCGCACGGGGGGCCAGGAGGCGAACACGCTGCGCGACACGGGCACCCCGATCGTGATCATCACGACGAAAGGGGCGCAGTCCGGCAAGCTGCGCAAGTTCGCCCTCATGCGAGTGGAGCACGACGGCGAGTACGCCCTCGTCGCCTCGAAGGGCGGGGCACCCGACAACCCCGGCTGGTACCACAACATCGTCGCCGAGCCACTCGTCATGATCCAGGACGGGCCGGAACCGCACGACTACACCACCCACCTCGCCACCGGTGAGGAGCGCACATCGTGGTGGGCCCGCGCCGCCGAGGTCTTCCCGCCGTACCTCGAGTACCAGGAGAAGACCGACCGCGAGATCCCGGTCTTCATCGCCACCCCCACCTGAACCGGTGGCCGACTACATCCCGGTGATCGACCTCGCGGCGGCGCGAGCGGGCGATCCGGTGGCCCGGCAGTCCGTCGCCGCCGAGATCGACGCGGCCTGCCGCGAATCCGGGTTCCTCGTCGTCGGCGGGCACGGCATCGACCAGGAGCTGATCGACCGGATCCACCGCACGACGATCGAGTTGTTCGACCAGCCCGACGGCTGGAAGGCGCGCTTCGACTGCCCGCCCGAGTCGCCCGCCCTGCGTGGCTTCGTCCGCCGGCCCAGCTACGTGTCGGCCGGCGAGGCCGTGGCGACCGATGCCGATCTGTGCGAGATGTTCACGATGAGCCGGCTCGGCGAGCCCGGCGTCGCGGCGCGGGCCAACCTCGGCGCGGATGCAGCCTTGTGGGGAGCGCCGAACATCTGGCCCGATCGACCGGCCGGGCTCCGCGCCACCTGGCTCGAGTACTACGCGGCGATGGAGGATCTGGCCACCGACCTGATGCGGCTGTTCGCCCTCGGCCTGGGCCTCGACGAGCACCACTTCGACGGCGCGATCGACGAGCACGCCACCAACCTCACCGCCAACTGGTACCCACCCGTGGTGGGTGAGCCACCGGCCGACCAGTACCGCAAGGGCCCGCACAGCGACTGGGGGAGCCTGACGATCCTGTTCCAGGACGGGGTCGGCGGTCTCGAAGTGGTCGATCGACGATCGGGTGGGTGGATCGACGTCCCGGCGATCACGGGGACCTACGTCGTCAACATCGGCGACCTGATGGCGCGGTGGACGAACGACCGCTGGCGCTCCACCAAGCATCGGGTGCGGGTCCCACCGCCCGACCGGCGGGCCATCGCGCGGGTGTCGATCCCGTTCTTCCACCAGCCCAACTGGGATGCGGTGATCGAGTGCCTCCCGCACTGCGCCGACGCCACCGACCCACCGCGCTACGAGCCGATCACCTCGGGCGCCTACCTGCTCGCCAAGGTCAACGCCGCCTACACCTGAGCACGGCTCACACCACGTTTGCGTCGGGGTTCGGCACGGACAGGTGCGGAGAATCCCGACGCAAACGTGGAGGGGGTCGTGCTGCGGCCACAGGCGTGATCGCTGTCGGCCCGGCCGGCGCGGCCGATGATCTGGGTGGCGACGAGCCCGAAGGCACGCTCGCGGGCGACCCACGGCTCGGTCGGATCGACGAGCACGTCGATCGCGATCGGGCTGGCGTCGACGGCGCGGCCGGCTCGCACGAGGTCGGCGAGCAGGTCGGCGGGGACGAGCTGGATGCCGTTCGTTTCGATCGCGGCGGCGAAACGGCTGAGCAGTTCGGGGGGGTTTGTCCGTTCCATGGCTTCCACCGTACGGACACGGGAGGTCAAAGACTAGCGATAGTTACTGCTCATGACCATCAGCTACGCTGTTGGTCGTGACACGCCATGGCTGAGCTCCGCGACCTCGACATCCGCCACCTCGTCGCCCTCGACGCGGTGGCGACCGAAGGCACCTTCGCCCGCGCCGCCGAGCGCCTCGGCTACACCCAGTCGGCCGTCAGCCAGCAGATCGCGTCGCTCGAACGGATCGTCGGCGACCGGGTCTTCGACCGTCCCGGCGGCCCCCGACCCGTCGAGCTCACCCCGATCGGAGCCCACCTGCTCGAACACGGCCGCCTCCTGCTCGCCCAGCTCGACGTGATCGGCGACGAGCTCGACCGGTTCCGCAACGGCGACGTCGGGCGCCTGCGCGTCGGCACGTTCCAGAGCATCTCGGCCACGATCCTTCCGCTGCTCGTCGGGCCGATGCGCGAGCGGTACCCGAACCTCGAGATCAGCGCGGTCGAGTGCGACCGCGACGACGAGCTGATCGACCGCTTGTCGATCGGCGAGCTCGACGTCAGCTTCACCGTCGGCGCGGTCGACTCGACGTTCGAGTCCCAGTTCCTCCTCACCGACCCGTTCGTGTTGATCGCCCGGCCCGACCAGTTCCCGTGTGGGCCGGTGTCGATCGGCGACGTGTCGAAGGAGCCACTGATCGGCCAGCACGAGAACTCCTGCCAGCTGATCAACGAAGCGGGCCTCCGGTCGGTCGGCCTCGACCCGCACTACGTGTTCCGCACCAACGACAACGGCACGGTCGCGGCGATGGTCCGCTCCGGCATGGGCGTGGCCGTGATGCCGATGCTGTGCACCGAGCCGGAAGACCCGCGGATCGCGCTGCACCCGCTCGTGCCGGCCATCCCCGACCGCGAGATCTCCATCACGTGGCGCGCCGGGCGCACCCTCGCCCCGGCCACGCAGCACTTCATCGACCTCGCGGCCGAGGTCAGCGCCACCCTCCTCGCCACCCGCCACTCCGCCTGAGCACGCGCCAACTCTCGTTTGCGTCGGGATTCAGCACCGACAGGTGTGACGCGATCCCGACGCAAACGCCGATTTGGCGCTCAGCGGTTGGCGGCGACGAGCGGGGCGGCCGGGCTCAGCTTGAGCACGTCGCGCATGCGCCGGCGAAGCTCGGCGGGGCCGTCGAACGTGAGCCGCCCGCTGCGCACCGCGGCGGCAAGTGGAACCCGACCGAGCCACACCTGGTAGAGCGACGACACGTCCGACGAGATCGTCAGGTCGACCGGAAAGCCGGGATCGGCGGTGCACACCGATGGTCCGGCGCTGTCGTCGACCAGCCAGAACCGGCGCCTGTCGTCGCTGAAGCGCACGTGGAACACGTAGCGGCGCGGTGCGAGCATCGAGGTGTCGAGCCCGAGGTGGATCCACCACACGAGCAGTTCGGCGTCGAGCTCGTCGGGGTCGGGTTCGTCGAAGGTCCACTTGGCGCCCCACGCCCCGAGCCCGAACACGACCGGCTCGAGTTCGAGCCCCATCTCGGTCAGGAGGTACTCGCCGTCGACGCGCACGAGGATCCCGGCGCGCTCCAGCGTGCGGAGCCGCTGCGTCAACAGTCCGCGCGACAGACCGGGCAGACCGCGCGCGAGATCGTTGAACCGCGTGGCACCCACCAACATGTCGCGCACGATCATCAAGGTCCATCGCTCGCCGAGCAGGTCGAGCGCCCGCGAGATCGGGCAGTACTGCCCGTAGCGCTGTGTCGTCATGGTCGACGAGCTCCTTCCTTCCCGTCGCCAACGGTACGCCTCCCCCTCGAGCACCGGGAGTGCAGAATTTGAACTGGTCCGGCAATCGGGCCGTCCGTACGTTCGATGGCATGACGATCACCGAATCACGAACCATGTCCACGACCGACTGGGCCGGTCTCACCGAGCGGATCGGCCTCGACCTCGACCGCGACGTCGAGACGAACGACGCCGACGGCACCATCTCGCCCGGCGCCTTTCGCCGCCTGCGCGACGACGGCATCACCAGCGCCCTCGTCCCGACGGAGTTCGGCGGTGGCGGCGCGACCTACGCCGAGATGGCCGCCATCCTGCGCACGCTCGGGCGCCACGACCCCTCGAGCGCCGTCGCGTTCTCGATGCACTCCCACCTCGTCGCGTTCCAGGTGTGGAGGCATCACCACGGCATGGACGCCAGCGCCGTGTTCGGCAAGGTCGTCGACGGCCAGGCCGTGCTGGTGAGCACCGGCGCAACCGACTGGGTCGGCTCGAACGGCACGGCGACCCAGGTCGACGGCGGCTACCGGGTGTCGGCACGCAAGCCGAACTCGAGCGGCTGCGAGGTCGGTGACATCCTCGTCACCAGCGTCCGCTGGGACGACAGCGCGGACGGCCCGCAGGTGCTCCACTGCTCGATCCCGCTGACTGCCGACGGGGTCCGCATCGACGCCACGTGGGACACCCTCGGCCTGCGCGCCACCGGTTCGCACACCGTCGTGCTCGACGACGTGTTCGTTCCCGACGCGGCGATCTCGCTGATCCGGCCGGCCGACGTGTGGCACCCGGTGTGGAACATCGTCATCGGGGCGGCGATGCCGCTGATCATGTCGGCCTATCTCGGGATCACCGATGCCGCGGTCGACGCAGCCCGCGTGGCGACGGCAGGACGCACAGAGCCGCACGTCCACCAACTGCTCGGCGAGATGCTCGACACGCACATCACAGCCACCGACGTGGTGAGCGCGATGGTCGAGTCGGCCGACAACCTGCACTTCGACAACACCGATCAGCACTCCAGCCGCATCCTGTGCCGCAAGACGGTCGCCGCCGAGGCAATGATCGCCACCGTGCGCCTGGCGATCGAGGCCGGCGGCGGACTGGGATATTCACGGAGCAGCGCACTCGAACGCCTCTACCGCGACGTCCACGGCGTGCTGTTCCATCCTCTCCCCCGGGCCAAGCAGACGACGTTCAGCGGCCGCGTCGCCACCGGCCTCTCCCCCACCCCCGACATGTCACGAAGTGCCTGACCCCACGTGACTTGTCGCGTCGTAGTGTCGGGGGCATGACCGACCTGTTGATCGAGTCGCGGACGATCGAAGACCGCCTGCGGCGCGCCCTGCCGACCGACGTCGACTACGCGTCCGTCCGGCTCCACGACGAACGCTCCGAGCACCTGCGGGTGCGCCGCAACGAGCTCGAACCGATCTTCACCGACTTCGACACCGGCGTGATGATCTCGATCTGGAACGGTGGCGGCCTCGGCTACGCGGCCACCGCCGACCTCAGCGAGGCCGGCCTCGCGGCCGCGGTCGAGCGAGCCCGCCACTGGGCCTCGATCACCGCCGGCACGATGGTCACCACCACCGCGCCACCCGACCACGCGACCGGCGTCTACCACTCGCCGGTCGAGGTGAACTGGGACACCCTGCCGCTCGACGACCGGCTCGAACTGCTCCACCAGCAGTCGCGTCTGCTCGGCGTCGACGACCGCATCGTCGACTGGAACGCGTCGCTCGTGAAGCGCGAGGTCGACACGCTGCTGCTCACCTCCGGCGGCGGCCGCATCGAGCAGCGCTTCCGCTTCGTCTACCCCGGCCTCAAGGCGGTTGCCAACGAGGGCACCAACACCCAGACCCGTACCTACGGCGCCGGCGCGTTCTGCGGCCAGGGCGGCGCCGAGGTGCTCGGCCGCCACGGCTTCGGCGACTCGGCGTCGCGGATCGCCGAGCAGGTGCTCGAACTACTCGACGCCCCCAACTGCCCCGACGGCACGATGGACCTCCTCCTCGCACCCGACCAGATGGTGCTGCAGATCCACGAGTCGATCGGCCACCCGCTCGAGCTCGACCGCATCCTCGGCGACGAGCGCAACTACGCCGGCACGAGCTTCGTCACGCCCGACATGTTCGGCACGTTCCAGTACGGCTCCGAGCTGCTCAACGTCACGTTCGACCCGACGGTGCCCGGCCAGCTCGCCAGCTACGGCTTCGACGACGACGGCACTCCCGCCACCCGTCAGCACCTGATCCGCGACGGCGTCCTCGAACGTGGCCTCGGCGGTGCGGTGTCGCAGGCCCGCACCGGCCTCGACGGGGTCGCCAACTCGCGGGCGTCGGGTTGGAACCGTCCACCGATCGACCGCATGGCCAACCTCAACGTCGAGCCGGGCGAGTCGACCTTCGACGAGCTCGTCGCCTCGATCGAGCACGGCGTATATCTCCAGACGAACACGTCGTGGTCGATCGACGACAGCCGCAACAAGTTCCAGTTCGGCTGCGAGTACGGCCAGAGGATCGAGAACGGCGAGATCGTCGGCACGGTCCGCAACCCGGGCTACCGGGGCATCTCGCGGAACTTCTGGCGCAACCTGCGCGGCGTGGCCAACGCCGACAGCTTCACCGTGATGGGCACCCCGAACTGCGGCAAGGGCGAGCTCAACCAGATGGTCGGCACCGGCCATGCGTCGCCGGCCTGCCTCTTCGGCGGCGTCGAGGTGTTCGGAGGCGAGGAGTGACCGGGCACGGCACGAGCGAGCACGGCATGAGCGACCAGGCCTACTTCGACGAGCTGGTCACCGCCGCGACGACGCACCTCGTCGGCGACGAGGTGCTGCTCGCCAACATCACCGGCGAGCGGACCGACTTCATCCGCCTCAACAACAACGAGGTGCGCCAGGCCGGAACGGTCGACCAGCGCCGGCTGACGGTCGACCTGATCGAGGGCCGCCGCCACGTCGCCGGTGGCATCACGCTCACCGGCGAACGCGTCGTCGACGATGCCCGGATCACCTCGCTGCTGTCCCAGCTGCGCGACCAGCGCCGCCTCGTCGACGACGATCCGTTTCTCCTCTACAACGACACACCGACGTCGACCGAGCGCATCGAGCGTGGCGCGATCCCCGAACCCGCCGCCGCGCTGGCCGACATCCGCGCCGGTGGCGAGGGCCGCGACATGGTCGGCATCTACGCCTCCGGCGACACGTTCGCCGGCTTCGCCAACTCGCTGGGCCAGCGCAACTGGTTCCAGACCGCCACGTTCAACCTCGACTGGTGCTTCTACCTCGAAGCCGACAAGGCGGCCAAGAACCTCTACGCCGGCTTCGACTGGGACGACGAGCTGTTCGCCCGCAAGATCGACTGGTCGACCCGCCAGCTCGCAGCGCTCGACCGGGCGCCGATCGACCTGACCCCGGGCGAGTACCGCACCTACCTCGCGCCACGAGCGATGGAGGAGCTCGTGCAGCTGATGTCGTACTACGGGGCGTTCGGGCGGCGCGCCCACGAGACCCGCCAGACCCCCCTGCTGCGCATGATCGCCGACGACGTGACACTGTCGCCGCAGGTCAACATCGCCGAGGACACCGCCGGCGGCGTCGCCCCGAACTTCCAGTCGGCCGGTTTCATCCGGCCCGACTCGGTGCCGCTCGTGGTCGAGGGCCGCTACGCCGACACGCTCGTGTCACCCCGTTCGGCCCAGGAGTACGGCGTGGCGACGAACGGCGCGGGCGACGGCGAGTACCCCGAGTCGCTGGCGATCACGCCCGGCGCCGTGTCGACGGCGAACGTGAGCGAGGCGCTCGGCACGGGACTGTTCGTGGGGAACCTGTGGTACACGAACTTCTCCGACCGTGCCGCCTGCCGCACGACGGGGATGACCCGCTTCGCCACGTTCTGGATCGACGACGGCGAGATCACCGCCCCGGTCAACGTCCTGCGCTTCGACGACACGGCGTTCCACCTCCTCGGCGACAAGCTGGAGGGTCTCACCGACGAAGCCGAGGTCCTCCTCGACGCCTCGACCTACGAGCAGCGCTCCACCGACAGCACCCGCCTCCCCGGCGCCCTCGTCTCCGCCATGCGCTTCGTGCTCTGATGATTGCGATCGGCCAACCTGCAACGCTGGGGTCAGGCACCGATCGTTGCAGGTTGCCGCGCATCGCTTTTTACTTGCGTTCGCAAGTATTTCTTGATAGAGTCGTTCCATGGCTTCGCCCGTGATCCAGACCGTGCCGCTGGGGTTCCAGTGGCCGACGGTCGACCCGTTCCTGTTCTGCGTCCACCACCTCGACCACTACCCCGCCGGCAACGCCGACCTCGGCCCGGTCGCGCCGCTCGACGACCGGCCGATCGGCAACGACTTCGCCGGCATCGACGGCTGGCGCATGTACCACGGCAGCACCGTGCCCGGCTTCCCGGTCCACCCCCACCGCGGCTTCGAGACGATCACGTTCGTCCGCCAGGGCCTCATCGATCACGCCGACTCGATGGGCGCGGCGGCCCGCTACGGCCGCGGCGACGTCCAGTGGATGACCGCCGGCCGCGGCATCCAGCACGCCGAGATGTTCCCGCTCCTCGACCGCGACGGCCCGAACACGGCCGAGCTGTTCCAGATCTGGATCAACCTGCCGGCCTCCGACAAGATGGTCGAGCCCCACTTCACGATGCTGTGGGACCACGACATCCCCCGTCACGTCGTCACCGACGACGAGGGCCGTACGGCCGAGATCACCGTGATCGCGGGGACGCTGGCCGGCCACGAGCCGCCGCCACCGCCGCCGAGCTCGTGGGCCGCCCGGCCCGAGGCCGACGTGGCCCTGTGGCACGTCGTGCTCGACGCCGGTGCGTCGTGGACGGCGCCGGCCGCCGCGTCCGACGATGCCGTGCGCGTGCTGTACGTGTTCGAGGGCGAGGGTGTCTCGGTCCGCAACGCCGACGGTGAGGGCGAAACGGTCGGCGGATCGACGGGCGTGGTGGTCGACTCCCAGCAGGCGGTCACGCTGACCGCCTCGACGCACACCGAGGTCCTCGTGATGCAGGGCCGCCCGATCGGCGAACCGGTCGCGCAGCAGGGTCCGTTCGTGATGAACACCCACGACGAGATCCTCCAGGCCTTCTCCGACTACCGCCGGACCCAGTTCGGTGGCTGGCCGTGGGAAACCGACGACCCGACACACGGCGCCACCACGGACCGGTTCGCCCGCCACGCCGACGGCCGCGTCGAACACGCCGCCGCTACGGTGTGAGGGCTCACGAATCCCCAACCGCCCACAACCGCTCAGGATGTCTCATGAAGAAGCTCGTTGTTCTGCTCACCCTCCTCGGAACCATCGCCGTCGTGCTCGCCGCACTGAAGAACGACCGGCTCAAGGAAACCGCCACGAACGCCGCCAAGTCCGCCAAGGACAAGGTCCGCCCGGCGAGCGACGCCGCCGCGGACACGCTCGACGATGCCGCCGACACGGCCGGCGACGCGTTCGACGAGATCACCAAGAACCTCGCCGACGCCACCAGCTGACCGGCCCCGCACCGGCCGCCCACCCGGCGCTGTCACACCCCGCGGTCATCCTGTTCTGCAGGATCACTCGAAAGGGGTAACGACATGTTGGTACTGGTGGCAACCCACGACACGCAGGGCTCGGTGCGTGACGACTACTCGTGGACCGTCGACGGCGAGCTGGTGACGCCCGTCGTCGTCGAGTGCAGCACGCCCGACTGCGGCTGCGACCGGGGGTTCCCCGGCCTCGCCAGCCATCGCGCCACCACCACTGCGATGGTGGTCGACCTGCCGCACCTCAGCGAACACGACCTGCGCGAGGCGCTCTCCGACCACCTCGAACGGGGCGGCTGGTTCGACCTGCTGGCGGGCGAGGACGATCCCGAGGCCGCCATCGACGACCTGATCGACGAACACGTCGAGGCGATCGTCACGATCTGCGAACAACTCCCGCCCGGCACGGTCATCGAGCGGATGGGTACCTACGTCCGCACTCGCATCGTCCCGTTCGCGGCGTGACAGGACCGGCTCGACGCTCGATCTGCCGAGGAGATCGTCGGCTACGACGATTACGGCCTTCCGACCTGAGCCGGCGTCCATCCGAGCCGTGCGGGCCAGGTCAGGGCATCACCTCGGCCGCTGCGGGAGCCGGCGCACCGAGCGTCTCGGTCAGCCACTCGATGCGCTCGCGCATGAGGTCGAGGCCCGGCTGGGGCGGGCACGACTCCACGGTCGAGCGCGGGCGGTCGAACACCACGTGGTGCGGATCGCCGGGGTCGTAGATGGGCCACGCGGCGCGGCCCGGCGAGTCGGGAACGCCCGTCGCGGCGAACGCGAACCAGCGGTCGCCCATCTCGCGGGCGAGGAGGTGGAAGTCGTCGGCCACCGGCAGCAGCGGGATCCGCGCGTCGAACACGTAGAAGACCTCCGCGGCGTGGAACGCGCCCGCGGTCTGCTTCTTCGACGGCGGCACCGCACGGAAGTGGTAGCGGTACACGGGATGCCCGCCGGCGGCGTGCTGGCGCGACGCGTGGTCGACGTGGACGCCGAACATGTGGTCACCGAGCTCGGCATCGACCGCCGCGGGGGTCAGCCCGGCCAGGCCGGGATAGGCCGCCATCAGCCGATCGACGTGCTGGGGCGACGGGTACGACCGCTCGAACGTCGCTCGGGCATCGGCCACCGTGACCTCGGCATCGGTCTGCGGGCGCTCGAACTCGCCACCGGCAGGGTGCACCAGCCCGACGAACAGCGACGCCTCATCCGCGTTGTAACCGATCATCAACGGCACCGACGCCTGGTGCTGGTTGGTGAACGCCGACATCGGGGTCTCCGGCAGGATCACGCCGTCGACCACCGGGTAGAAGTAGCGGCCCCACTCCGGGTGGGCCCGGTAGAGCTCGTACAGCTCGTCGGCCTCCATCGCCCGCAGGCGCCCGACCTGCCCCGCGGTGGGCCCGACCGCGAGGTCGGCGAACTCGACCGCCGCGTCCTCGGCGGGGATCCAGTCGAGGATCGGCCGCCGCAGTTGCACCCACCGGGCCGAGTCGCTGGGGCTCTGGGCGATCGCCCGGTGGAACAGCCCGCGGGCGCGCGGCGACGTCATCAGGTTCAGCACCGCCTCGCCGCCGGCCGACTCGCCGAAGATCGTCACTTGCTCAGGGTCACCGCCGAAGGCCGCGATGTTGTCGCGCACCCACTGCAGCGCGGCGATCTGGTCGAGCAGGCCGTAGTTGCCCGACACCCCATCGGGTGATTCGGCGGCCAGATCGGGGTGGGCGTAGAAACCCATCAGCCCGAGCCGGTAGTTGATCGTCACCAGCACGCAGCCGCGGTCGGGGAACGCGGGCGTGTTGTACATCGGCTGGCCGCCGTCGCCGTCGGTGTGGTCGCCACCGTGGATCCACACCATCACCGGCAGGTCGGATGCGCCGGCCGGAGCGTGCACGTTGAGCGTGAGGCAGTCCTCGTTCGGCTTCTTGTCCGCCAGCTTCAGGCCGAGACCGAGGGCCTTGGCCCGCGCCCGCCCGATGCCGAGACCCTCGACGAGCCGGTCGAAGAACTCGTCCATCCCGCCTGCGCGCTGGTATCCGGGCGGGCCGACCTTCGTGCACTTCCGGGTTCCTCGCCACGGCTCGGGCGGCTCCGGTGCCCGCCAGCGCAACGCACCGACGGGCGGCGCGGCGTAGGGGACCCCGAGGTGATGAACGAGCCGGCCCTTCGAGCCGACCTTCCCCCTGACCTTGCCGGCGGTCGTCTCGACCACTGCCTTCGTGCGTCCGATGCTGGGCATGCCCCATGCTCGCGCACCGCGGCGCTGCTCGTGTCAGTCCACCTCGACGTGGAGGTGTTCGAGGCCGCGCAGGTTGATTCGGCCGTTCCACACCGGTTCACCGACCACGCTGGCGTTCGGGAACCGCCGCACGAACGATCCGACGGCGACCTGCGCCTCGAGCCGCGCCAGCGACGATCCCAGGCAGTAGTGCGCCCCGCTGCCGAACGACAGGTGCTGCGCGGTGCCGGCGCGACGGATGTCGAGGTCGTCGGCGGTCGGCCCCCACTTGTCGGGGTCGCGGTTGGCGGAGGCCAGCCCGGCGAGCACGAACATGCCCTTGGGAATGGTCTTGGCGCCGATCTCGGTGTCGTGGAGGGTGATGCGGCGCGACATCTGGACCGGGCTGACGTAGCGGAGCAACTCGTCGACGGCGTTCACGTCGAGTGACGGATCGTCGCGGAGCAGGGCGAGCTGGTCGGGGTGCCGCAGCATCTCGTAGATGCCGGTGCCGATCAGGTTGACCGTCGTCTCGTGGCCGGCGACGAACAGCAGGTTCACCTGGTCGCGCAGCTCGCGCGACGACAACCGGTCGCCGTCCTCCTCGGCCGCGATGAGGGCCGTGAGCAGGTCGTCGGCCGGGTGCTCCCGCTTCCACGCGACCACCTTGTCGACGTGGGCGTTCATGTTGCGATCACCGTCGATGGCGGCCCTGATCTCCTCGGGCGTGATGATCGGATCGAGCGTCTTGACCACCGCGCTCGACCACTCGGCGATCTGTTCGGTATCGGCTTCAGGCATCCCGAGCATCTCGGAGATCACGTCGAACGGCACCGGGAAGGCGAGCTCGGCGACGACGTCACCGCCGCCGCGCTCCTCGATCGAATCGAGGATGCCGTCGACGATCTCCTGCACCCGCGGCCGCAACGCCTCGATCGACGACGGGGTGAAGGCCTTGCTGACGAGCCGGCGCAGGCGGGTGTGGTCGGGCGGATCGGCGCTGAGCATGCTCGTCGACTGCTGGAGCTCACCTCCCGCCGCCTCGACCATGAGCGCCTCGCGCTTCTCGTCGAGGATCTCGACGCTGGCGTCGCTGACGCTCATCGCCGGATCGCGCAACAGCCGCGACACGTCGTCGTAGCGGAACAGGATCCACTGGTTGAGCAGCGTGAGATGGACCGGATCGTGCGCGCGCATCTCGGTGAAGTGCGGCCACGGATCCTCGACGTATCCCGGCTGGAGCGGGTTGAAGAACACCGCCGGTTGTTCGGTCGCCACGCTGTCGCTCATCGAGCGATCGTACGCCCGGCGATGATCCGCCGGGAAGAGGCTCAGACGAACGTCACGTCGTCGCCGACGTGCACCGCGCCAGGTGTGCGGATGGTGGCGTACATCCCGACGTTCTGGTCGAGGTCGCGCACGATGTGGCGCAGGATCGACCGGTCGGCCGGGATCGATTCGTCGATCTCGCGGGTCACCATCACGCACCGCGGGCACGGGTCGAGGAACTCGATCTCCGCCGAGCCGATGGTGGCGATGCGACCCTTCCAATCGAACTCCGGATGCCCGGTGGCGCCGTCGCCGGTGTCGACCACGATCGAGGGCCGGAACCGGTGGATGTCGACGACGGAGTCCGGCAGCGCCTCGGTCAGGGCGTCGAGCGCAGCGGTGGTCATGACGAGCAGCGGCCACGCGTCGTAGTAGGTGCCGGGCGGCGACTCGAACTCGGCGATGACCGGCGGGAAGACGGCGAAGTCGGGCAGCGGCTCGTCGCCCTCCCGGCCCATGATCGCCCGGAACTCGGCCAGCGGGTCGTCGCCCTCCGGCGCGCCGCGCCGGTAGTGATCGAGGTCGTCGGCCGGGCGCAGCCGCTCCAACCGCACCGGGTGGTCGAGCGCCGCGCTCACCCGCTCGTCGACGTCGGCATCGAGCGTCGACACCTCGGCGCCGTCGGGCAACCTGATCGCTACCTGGCCGCCGTCGAGGTCACGCGCCGCGAACTGCATCAGCGGGCCGATCTTCTTCGCTCCGCGGATCCCGCCGCGCTCGAGGTCGCGGGTGGCCCACGTGCGGTCGCCGACGATGCCCAGCTCGTCGAGCTCGACCTCGTCGACGGTGAACCCGAGCATCGACTTCACCGGATACCGCCAGAGCTGCGTGACCGTCATCCCCATGCGACGACCATACGTCGGCAGGTCAGGGCGCCCACCACCCTGACGTGTCGAACAGGACGTGCGACATCGTCGAGGTCTGGAGGCACAACCGGCCGCCGGCAGCGAGGCCGACGGTGACCGAGTTGGCGAGCGTGACGCTCGACGCGGCGTTGACGTTCGACGTCGGCGGCAGGGCGCCGCAGCCGTACGCCGTGACGAAGCCGGGCCACGGCGGCCCGACCATCGTCAGCGTGCCGGTGACGGCGACCGCTGAATCGGGCGCGGCACGCACGTCGACGGTCTGGCCCACCCCCTGGATCGGGGCCCATCCGCCGATGGCATTGCGCGTGTCGTACACCCGCGTCGGCACGGCGGGTGTGAACGCCAACGCACCGGCCGGCGAGAACGTGCCGGTCAGGTCGACGATCACGTCGACCGGGGTGCTGGCGAACACGCAGACCGTGCCGTCGTCGCCGACCGGCACGAACGCCGAGCCGGCGATCGTCTCCCCCGGCCCGAAGTTGACGTTCGACACCTCCGGTGTGGCGCCGCCGCACGGGTACGCCGAGAGGTAGCCGCTGCTCGCACTGCCCGTCGCGGTGAGGTTGACGGCCACCGCGTCGGCGCCGGCGGGGGCGCTGACGACGAGTGTGCCCACCCGGCCGGTCGCCCGGGTGTCGGCGAGCCGTTCGGGCGCCTGGGTCGTCAGCCGCTGGGCGTCGGGAACGAACGCACCCTGCACGTCGACGATCACGTCGCTCGCGGCGGAGGTGAACACGCACAACCGGCCGGCGGCGGTGAGCGGCACGACGGCGAACGACCCGCGGGCGCCGCCGGGCCCGTAGTTCGTCGTCGACGACGACGGCAGTTCACCGCATCCGTACGCGGTGAGATAACCGGCCGCCGCGGGATCGGCGCTCGTGAGATTGATCGCCGCCGCGCGCGTTCCCGCGGGCACGGCGGCCGACAGGTCGACCTGCAGCACGCCGTCAGCATCGAGCCGCGTGCCGGAGGGCTGGCGAGTGTCGACGATCCGGCGTGGCGCCAGCGGGAGGTACTCGGTGGCCGCGCCTGCCGCCACCGGCACCGGGGCGTCGGCGCCGATCCGGTGGCCGACGGCCAGTTGTGTGGTGATGTCGTCGGCCATCAGCTGCGACCGCCGCCGGTAGCTCACGGCCTCGCGCAGGTGGGTGCCGTCGCTCGCCAGCACGAAGCCCTCGGCGGCGATCACCGACGGCCAGTCCCACAGCCGCAGGTTGCCCCGCTCGGCGGCGACGATGTCGAGCGCCTGGTTGTACGCCGCCTGGTCGGCTGCCAGCACCGGATGGCGGGTGATCTTGCTCCACCAGACCATGTGCCCCGGGCCGATGCGGTCGAGGAGGTAGCGGATGGTGTTGGCGTTGCAGTTGACGTTCGGCCCGCAGAACCCGACGTCGTTGCTGCCGAGGTTGACCACGACGTTCGGGGCGTCCCACCCGGCCTGGCGCCACCAGGTGATCCAGTTCGCCGACGACGCCTCGTGGCCCGCCGGCAAGAAGTTGCCGGCGCTGTACCCGTCGCCGGCGCGGTAGCGGATCGGGCCCCAACCCTGCTGGTGGAGCAGGGTCGGCAGCGACGGTTCGTAGCTCGCGCCGACGAAGAGCGAGTCACCGATCAGCGTGACGGGCCCGAGCGGACCGGGGGCGTCGATGGAGATCGAGGCGACGGCCGGCCCGTCGGCGGCGACCGGCGCGGAGGATCCCGACGCCGAAACGGCGCCGGTGACAGCAGCGATCGTGCTCACCGCGACGACCACCAACGCTCGCGGACGGGAGGACCAGGACATCGCCATCGATTGATTGCATAGTCGCTCCGACGGGTCCAGAACCAACACCGGCGTCCTACGGTGGCGCGCCATGAGCGAGGAACTGCACTGGATGTCGGCCACCGGACTGGCGGCCGCGATCGCCCGCCGTGAGGTCTCCAGCGTCGAGGTGCTCGATCACCTGGCCGCGCGCGTCGAACAGCTGGACGGGCCGGTCAACTCGGTCGTCCAGTTGGATCTCGACCGGGCCGGCGCCGCGGCGCGAGCTGCCGACGCAGCCGTCGCCGCCGGCGAGGAGCTCGGGCCGTTGCACGGAGTTCCGATGACGATCAAGGACTCGTTCGAGACCGAGGGATGCGTCACCACGAGCGGCGCACCGATGCTCGCCGGGCACGTGCCGACCGCCGACGCCTGGCCGGTCGCCCGCTTGCGCGCCGCCGGCGCGATCCCGTTCGCCAAGACGAACCTGCCGTTGTTCGCCGGCGACATCCAGACGTTCAACGAGGTCTACGGCACGACCAACAACCCCTACGACGTCGCCCGCACACCCGGCGGGTCGTCGGGCGGCGCGGCGGCAGCCCTCGCGATGGGCTTCACCCCGCTCGAGCTCGGCAGCGACATCGGCGGGTCGATCCGCGTGCCGTCGCACTACTGCGGGGTGATGGGCCACAAAGCGAGCTACGGCATCACGTCGGGCCCCGGCCACATCCCCGGTCCACCCGGAACGTTGAGCGGCGCCGACATCGCCGTGTTCGGGCCGATGGCGCGCAACGTCGACGACCTCGAGCTGGGACTCGACGTGATCGCCGGCCCCGACCGTTGGGACACCCCGGCCTGGCGGCTCGACCTCCCACCGAGCCGGGCGACCGCACTGGCCGACTTCCGGATCGCGGTGTGGGCCGACGATCCGTGGAGCCCGGTCGATGCCGACACGTCGAGCGCGTTGAGCGACCTGACGGCCGCAATCGAGGCCGCGGGCGCGCACGTCGACGTCGACGCTCGCCCACCGTGCTCGCTGGAGGAGGTGTGGGACGTGTTCTCCCCGCTGCTGTTCGCCGCGCTCGCCAGCGGCCACACCGACGAGGCCCTCGATCACATGGCGGCGAGCACCGACACCTCACCGCTGGGAGCGGTGATGCGGGCGACCGCGATGCGTCACCAGAACTGGCTGTCGCTGAACGAGCGGCGGCTGCAGCTACGCGAGCAGGTCGGCCGGTTCTTCGATTCCTACGACGCGATCCTGATGCCGATCCACCCGTGCGCCGCGATCCCCCACGATCATCCCGGCACTCCGGCCACCCGCACGGTGTCGATCGACGGCGCCGAACGTTCGTACATGGACCTCTTCCACTGGATCGCCCTCGCCGGCGCCGCCTATCTCCCGGCCACCGTCGTGCCCGTCGGCTCGAGCCGGGAGGGGCTGCCGATCGGCGTGCAGATCGTCGGCGCGTACCTCCACGACCGCACCACCCTGCAGCTCGCCCGCCACCTGGCCCAGATCGGCCGACCCCCGGCCCACCCCGCGCTCGCCGGCTGAACGGGCCCACCCCTCGTCGCGTCGAGTGTGTTTGCGTCGGGATTCAGGTACGCCTGTCGGTGCCGAATCCCGACGCAAACGACGATTTGGGGTCGGCTACTCCGACTCGGCGAGGGATTTGAGGTTGGCGAGGGCGGCGGAGAGCTGCTTGGCCGCCGGCTTCCAGGCGAGGTCGAGCAGGAGGCCCATTCCCCGCTTGGCCTGCAGACCCTGGCGGTAGATCACGCGGCATCCGCCCGCCGTCGGTTCGACACGGACCGACTCGGCCATCGTGTCGAGGAACGGGATCCTGGTTGCCACCACCGCGAACGCGAAGTGTTCGTTCTCGTCCCACGCGGTGAACTCCTCGTCGAGCGCGATGCGGTTGATCGTGACCCGCCGCTTCCCGCCCACACCGGTGGCCGCGCCGGTCACCTCGACCGAGCCGAGCGACGTGAACCACTCCGGCCAGCGGGCGTGATCGGCGACGATCTTCCACACGACCTCGGGCGAGGTGTCGATGTCGACGGTGCGTTCGACCCGGATGGGCGCGCTGTCGATCCACTCGGGCGGTTGGACGGGATGGCTCGGCACCTGAGTATTCCTACGCGTCGACGAGCGCTTTGTCGAGCGCCGCGAGCGCGAGGTCGACCTCGTCGGCCGACACGGTGAGCGGCGGCATGAACCGCAGCGTGGTGCCGGCGGCGCCGGCGGTCATGAGGATCAGCTTGCCCTCGTCACGGCAGTGGGCAAGCACCGCCGCGGTCCGTTCGGCGGTGTCGAGATCGGCGGCGACCATCAGTCCGCGTGCTCGCACGCGGACGATGCCGCCGTGACGGTCCTGCAGGCTGCGCAGACCGTCGGCCAGCTGCTCGCCCCGCCGGTTCACGTTGTCGAGGAACCCGTCGGCGGTGAGCACGTCGATGGTCGCCAGCGCGGCCGCGCACCCGATCGGGTTGCCGCCGTAGGTGCCGCCGTGCGAGCCGACCGGCCAGCGATCGTCGAGCTCGCGGCGGGTGCCGAGCGCGGAGAACGGGAACCCGGAGGCGATCCCCTTGGCCATGCACACGATGTCGGGCGACACGTCGTAGTGCTCGATGGCGAACATCTTCCCCGTCCGCCCGAAGCCCGACTGAACCTCGTCGGCGATGAACAGCATCCCGTGGACCTTGCACCGCTCGTCGATCGCTTCGAGGAACCCGGGCGGCGCGGCCGTGTAGCCGCCTTCGCCGAGCACCGGCTCGATGATCACCGCCGCGGTCTCACTCGGTGCGGTCACCATCGTGAGCAGCTCGTCGAACCCGGCGATCGCCCTGGTGACCTCGGCCTCCACGTCACCCGCCCGCACGTCCGGATACGGCGCGATGAAGATGCCAGAAGGCAGCGGGGCGTGGCCGGCGCGGTAGCCCGTCTTCGACGTGGTCATCGCCATCGCCTGGTGTGTGCGGCCGTGGAAGCTGCCCTGGAACACGATGATGTTCGGCCGGCCGGTGGCCTGCTTGGCGAGCTTCACCGCGGCCTCGGTGATCTCGGCGCCCGAGTTGGCGAAGAAGAACGTGTCGATCCCCGGTGGGGTGAGCTCGGCGAGACGCGCCGCCAGGGGCTGCATCAGATCGTGGGTGTACACGTTGGCCTGGGCGTGGATGAAGCGCTGCGCCTGGACGGCGATCGCCGCCGCCACGTGCGGATTGGCGTGGCCGGTCGAGGTGACCGCGATGCCGCCGGTGAAGTCGAGATAGCGCTCGCCCGAGGTGGTCGTGACCCACGATCCGTCGCCCGTCGCGACCTCGAGATCGGTCACCTTGAACCACACGTTCGACAAGTTGCTGCCGCTCATCGGGTCATCTTCCCACGGCTCGATCGACGACGGAAGCGAGGCGTGAAGGGCGGCCGGTGCTGGCCTCGACGCGATCGGCGCGGGTCATGGCGGCGATCGAGCCGTTGACGCCGAGCCAGCGGAGCGGTTCGGGTTCCCAGCGGCGCGAACGATGGTCGACCCAGGCCAGGGCGGTGAGCTCGCTCGATCGGCCCAGGATCAGGTCGGCCAGCGTCCGGCCCGCGAGGTTCGACGCGGCCACACCTTCGCCGACGTAGCCACCGGCCCACGCCAACCCGCTCGTGCGATCGAGGCCGACCGACGCCCGCCAGTCGCGAGGCACACCGAGCACGCCGCCCCACCGGTGGGTGATCGCCGCATCGCCGAGCATCGGCAGCAGCTCGCGCAGCGTCGCCTCGATGCGGTCGTGGTCGCCCGATCGCTGCTCGACGGCCGGGTCGATGCGCGAGCCGAACCGGTACCGGGCGCCGCGCCCGCCGAACGCGATCCGGTCGTCGACGGTGCGCTGGCCGTAGATCACCATCCGCCGGTCGTCGCTGAACGTTTCGAAGTCGCGCAGTCCGATCTCGTCCCACACCTCCGCGGCGAGCGGCTCGGTGGCGATCATCAGCGAATACAGGGGCACGAGCGTGCGGCGCTGACCGGGCAGATCACGGGTGTAGGCCTCGGTCGCCCGCACGACCACGTCGGCGGTGACGGTGCCGCGGTCGGTCACGAGCGACGGCCGGCCGTGTTCCCCGCTCGATCCACCCGGACGGAGCTCGCGGACGGCGGTGTGCTCGACGATCGTCCCACCCAGCCGCTCGACCGCGGTCGCCAGGCCGACCGCCAACCGGGCCGGATGGACGCGCGCGCCGGGCCGGTACCAGAGTCCGCCGAACACGTCCGTCGCCGCGAGCCGCGCCCGCGCCTGCGCAGCACCGAGCAGCGCGACCTCGTCACCGAGACCGCATGCTTCGAAGTGCTCGGCCTCCTCGCGCTGGTGACGCGCCTGCACCGCGGTGCGGGCGAGCCGGATCACACCACCCGGGGCGAACCCGCAGTCGATGCCCGCTGCGTCGAGCGTCCGGCCGATCTCGCCGACCGTGTCCATGATCGCCCGCGTCAGTGCGATGCCCGGGCCGCGGCCGTACGTCGCGATCGCTCCCTCCAGCCCTCCCGCCAACTCGCCGACGCACCATCCGCCGTTGCGTCCGGACGCGCCGAAGCCGACGTGTTCACGCTCGACGACGAGCACCCGCAACGCGGGATCGACGCGCAACAGAGCGTGGGCCGTCCACAGGCCCGTATACCCGGCACCGACGATCGCGACGTCGACATCGCGGTCGCCGTCGAGCGATGGTCGCGCCGTCGCGCCGACCTGGCTGTGCCACAACGAGAGAGTCACCTGTCAATCCTCCCGCAGGTGCCGTCCGAAGAGGTTTGCCAGGCGCGCGAAGGTTTGTGGATGCGGAACGACACGAAGACCGTCGCTCGAACCCGATGGGCCGCCATCGGCGCCGCCATCGCGGTGACGCTGGGCTCGGGAGGCCTGATCGCGGTCAACGCCGCGGGCGGCACCCCGTCGGCGTTCGTCCCCGTGACTCCCGTTCGCATCCTCGACACCCGCACCGGGCTCGCGCTGACCGGGCCGTTCACGTCGCCCGACGGGCGGACGTTGCAGGTGACTGGCGCGGTGCCGTCGTCGGCCGGCACCGCCACGATCGTGCCGGCGGGCGCCAGCGCGGTCGTGTTGAACGTCACCGCCGTCGAACCCCGGGCCGGCGGCTTCGTGTCGGTCCGCCCGGCCGGCGAGACAGGCCCGCCGCAGGCGTCGAACCTCAACTTCGACGCCGGCCAGACGATCCCCAACGCGGTCACGGTCTCCCTGCCCGCCAACGGACAGATCGAGATCATCTTCGACGCACTCGGCACACCGGGCCCCACGACCGACATCCTCGTCGACGTCACCGGATACTTCGCCCCCGGCGGTTCAGGCACACCCGGACCCACCGGCCCCCAAGGCCCAACCGGCCCGAAGGGCGACCCCGGAGCGACCGGTCCGGCCGGGCCGGTCAACCGGATCACCGACGACCAGATCGCGCTCCTCCGCTGGGATCAGGACCCCGGCCGCCCGGCCACCGTCGCGGTGGGGAGTGGACCGCGAGGGGTCGCGTTCGATGGGACCCACGTGTGGGTCACGGCGACCTGGGCCGACCAGGTCTGGAAGATCGACCCGACCACCAACTCGGTCGTGACCGCGGTCGGCGTCGGCGACGGCCCGATCGGGATCGCCTTCGACGGCAGCCACATGTGGGTCGCCAATAGAGACGCCGACAGCGTCTCGAGGATCGACGTCACGACGAACGCTGTGAGCGCGCCGATCCCCGTCGGCGCCGATCCGGACGGGATCGCCTTCGACGGCTCGCACGTGTGGGTCGCCAACACCGGGGCCGGGGCGAACAGCTTGACCAAGATCGACGTGTCGACCTCGACGCCGGTCACCGTGCCACTGGGGTTCAGCCCCGCTGGCCTCGCCTTCGACGGCAGCCGCCTGTGGGTCGCCAACATCGGCGGGGCCAACGTCGTCAGGATCGACCCCGCCACCACCCTCGCGGTCGGTGGTCCTGTCGGCACCAACGCTGGACCGTCCGCGCTCGCGTACGACGGCACCAACCTCTGGGTCGCTCACGCGTCCGGGGGCACCGTGTCGAAGATCAACACCCTCACCAACGTCGTCACGCCGATCGCCACCGGCGGCGGCCCCGCGTCGCTGCTCGGCATCGCCTACGACGGCACCGGTGTGTGGGTGACCCATGCCGACGGATTCGTGTCGAGGATCGACGGTGCAACCCACGCCGTCGATCGCGTGCAAGTCGGCAACACGCCATTCGGTATCGCGTTCGACGGCACCAACGTCTGGGTGGCGAACGCCGGCTCCAACAACGTGATGAAGCTCAACCCGTCGTGACCGCGCCGCCCTGACCCACACGCCCGCAGGACGTCGAGCGCCGCCGAACATTGCCGCCGCGTGAACGATGCGACGAACGGTTCTCCCCGGGGTGCACGAGGCTCTAACCTGCCTGACGTTCGCGATCCGGAACGGGAGGGCCGTCTGCGCACGTTCATCGACAACCAGGCGAAACCCACGGCGACCGGCGATGAGTGACGCCGTCATCCAGCTCGACGGCGTGCGCAAGGAGTTCGGTGACTTCGTCGCGGTCGAGCGCGCCGATTTCTCCATCGACCGGGGCGAGTTCTTCGCCATGCTCGGCCCGTCGGGCTGCGGCAAGACCACGACGCTGAGGATGATCGCCGGCTTCGAACAGCCGACGTCAGGCCGCGTGCTCCTCGAGGGCGACGACGTCAGCCGGATCCCGCCGTACAAGCGCAACGTCAACACGGTCTTCCAGCAGTACGCCCTGTTCCCGCACATGTCGGTGATCGACAACGTGCGCTTCGGGCCGAGGGCCAAGAAGGTCTCCAAGAGCCAGTACGAGTCGGCCGTCACCCAGATGCTCGACGTCGTCCGCCTCACCGACTTCGCCAACCGCAAGCCGACGCAGCTCTCGGGTGGCCAGCAACAGCGCGTCGCCCTCGCCCGGGCATTGGTCAACTTCCCGAGCGCGCTGCTGCTCGACGAGCCGCTCGCCGCCCTCGACCTCAAGCTGCGCGAGGCGATGCAGTTCGAGCTGAAGCGCATCCAGCGCGAGGTCGGCATCACGTTCGTGTTCGTCACCCACGACCAGGGCGAAGCGCTGACGATGAGCGACCGCATCGCCGTGATGAGCGACGGCCGCGTCGAGCAGATCGGCACCCCGCAGGAGATCTACAACAGCCCCGCCAGCCTGTTCGTCGCCGGGTTCATCGGGTCGGCCAACCTGCTTCCCGGAGAGGTCACCGGCACCGACGGCGCCGAGACGGTGGTCCACCTGACCAGCGGCGCCTCGATCCGCGCCCGGTCGGCGTTCGCCCACCAGCAGGGAGCACCGGTGTCGGTCATGCTCCGGCCCGAGCGGCTGCTCGCCGTCGCCGAACCCCGCGACGACGGGCGCTCCGTCGCGGGCACCGTGGCCGACGTCGTGTTCCAGGGCCCGACCGCCCGCCTCATCGTGCACCTCGCCGACCGGAGCGAGGTCATCGCCAACATCCCTGCCGGCACCGGCCGGCCGAACGTGCAGCCCGGATCGACGATCCACCTCGGCTGGGACGACGGCGCCGCCTTCCTGCTGTCGGGTTGGCCGATGCGACCCGGCGCCACCGCCACCGACATCGACACCCTCGAAGCCCAAGCCGATTCCTGAAAGGTCCCTCCTCATGACAACCCCCAACCGTCGAGTCCCAGCCCCGCTCGGAGGCCGCTCCTCGTTCTCGCGCCGCCAACTGCTGGCGCGTGCCGGGATGCTGGGCGCCGCTGGGATCTCGCTCCCCGCGCTGCTGTCGGCGTGCGGAGGCAGCGACGACGATTCGTCCGGCGCGAGCGGATCGGGGTCGGCGGCACCCGGCACCGCCGGAGGCGGCTCGTCACCGGGCGGCGGGGGCGGCAACAGCCTGTACTTCGAGAACTGGCCGCTCTACATCGACCCGACCGAGGACGGCCTGACCGGCACCGTCGATCGCTTCGTCGAAGCGACCGGGGTCGACATGCAGTACACCGAGGCGTTCAACGACAACAACGAGTACTTCGCGAAGATCCAGCCGGTGCTCGGCAACGGCAACACGATCGGTCCCGACATCATCGCCCCCACCTCGTGGCTCGTCGGCCGCCTCATCTCGCTCGGCTGGGTCGACAAGCTGCCCCTCGACCAGATCCCGAACGCCGCCAACCTGCGCTCCGACCTCGTCAAGCCGACGTGGGACCCGACCGGTGAGTTCTCGCTGCCGTGGCAGACCGGGTTCGCCGGCATCGCCTACAACCTCGACGTCACCGGACGCGAGCTCACCTCGACCAACGATCTCTTCGACCCCGAGTTCCACGGCAAGATCGGCATGCTCACCGAGATGCGCGACACGATGGGCGTGATCATGCTGTCGATGGGGATCGACATCTCGACGCTCGACTCGTTCGACACCGCCGCCCCCGCGTTCGACAAGCTGCAGCAGGCCAAAGACGACGGCCAGATCCGCCGGTTCACCGGCAACGACTACATGAACGACCTGAGCACCGGCAACTTCGCGGCGTGCATGGGATGGTCGGGCGACGTCGTGCAGTTGTCGCGTGACAACCCCTCGATCCGCTTCATCATCCCCGAAGAAGGAGGCACGTCGTGGGCCGACGCGATGGTGCTCCCCAAGGGCGCCGTCAACCGCGACGCCGCGGCGAAGTGGATGGACTTCGTGTACGACCCGGTCCAGGCCGCCCAGATCGCCGCCTGGGTGCAGTTCATCTCACCGGTCGAAGGCGTGCAGGCCGAGCTGGAGAAGATCGATCCGGAGCTCGCCGAGAACCCCTTGCTGTTCCCCGACGCCGAGACCGTCGCCCGCACCCACACGTTCGCCAACCTGACCGAAGAGGTCGAGGCCGAGTACGACGCCGCCTTCTCCTCGATCACCGGCGCCTGACCGCCCGACGCACGGACTGAGCGACACAGGGACTGAGCGAGCAGCGATGACCGCGACGATCGAGACGGCGCCCGGCCAGCCGTCCGATCCGCGCGTCACCTCGACGGCGACCACGTCGTGGTGGCGCCGCCATCCCCAGTGGCTCGGCCTCGGGTCGCTCGTGCTCGCCGGGGTGCTGCTCATCGCCGTCGGCACGGGCCTGCTCGACGGACCGTTGGCGATGGTCGCGCTGTTCGTCGTGCTCGTCGCCATCGTCGCGTTGATCATCGTGGCCATCATGGGTGGCCTCGAAACGCGGCGGGCACTGGCGCCGTACGGGCTGCTGCATCCCGGGATGCTCTGGCTCGCGCTGTTCTACCTCGCGCCGCTGGTCACGTTGCTGAAGAACTCGCTGTCGACGCTGCCGAGCCGCTTCGCGGTCGACGCCGACTTCGACTGGAACTTCGGCAACTACGCCGACGCGCTCACCGACTTCCAGGACCAGTTCCTGCGGGCCTTCCTCTATGCCGGCATCGCCACCGTGCTCACGATCGCCATCGGTTACCCGCTCGCCTACGTGATCGCGTTCCGTGGCGGCAAGTACCGCAACGTGCTGATCGGGTTGGTGATCATCCCGTTCTTCACGTCGTACCTGATCCGCACGATCGCGTGGCAGAGCATGCTCGCCGACCAGGGCGCGGTCACGAGCTTCCTGCGCACGATCCACCTCACCGGCTTGCTCGACACGGTCGGGATCATGGATGGCGACAAGCTGCTCAACACCCCGGCCGCGGTGGTCGGCGGGCTGACCTACAACTTCTTGCCGTTCATGATCCTGCCGATCTACGTCAGCCTGGAGAAGATCGACGTGCGCCTCGTCGACGCGGCCAAGGACCTGTACTCCACCTCGACCAGCGCCTTCAGCAAGATCGTGTTCCCCCTCTCGCTGCCCGGCGTGTTCGCCGGCACGCTGCTCACGTTCATCCCCGCCAGCGGCGACTTCGTCAACCAGCAGTACCTCGGCAACCCGAACACCACGATGATCGGCAACTCGATCCAGGACCAGTTCCTCGTGCAGAACAACATCCCGCTGGCGTCCGCGATGTCGTTCGTGCTGATGGCGATCATCACCGTGTTCGTGCTGATCTACAGCCGGTTCTTCGGAACGGACGACCTGACGTGAGCGAGCCGTCGAGCCGCACCGGCACGCTCGCCCGCTGGGGCCTGAACGGCTTCGCCGCGCTCGCCCTCTTCTACCTGTTCATGCCGATCCTGTGGATCGTCATCTACTCGTTCAACAAGCCGGTCGGCAAGTTCAACTTCGTCTGGCAGGAGTTCACGCTCGACAACTGGGGCGACCCGTTCAAGGACGAGGCGCTCACCGACGCGCTGTGGGAGAGCCTCAAGATCGCGGGCGTCTCCACGCTGATCGCCACCGTGCTCGGCACGCTGATCGCCATCGCGCTGGCCCGCTACAAGTTCGCCGGGGTCGGCCTGCTGGCGTTCATGCTCGTGCTGCCGCTCACGACGCCGGAGATCGTCATCGGTTCGTCGCTCGCCACGCTGTTCCTCGACCAGGACGTCGACCGCGGCTTTCGCACGATCGTCATCGCCCACGTCATGTTCCAGGTCAGCTTCGTCGCGCTGACCGTGCGGGCCCGCGCCCGCGGCTTCGACTGGGGCCTGGAGCAGGCCGCGCAGGACCTCGGGGCCTCACCGATGCGCACGTTCTGGAAGGTCACGTTCCCGCTGCTGCTGCCCGGCATCCTCGCCGCCGCGCTGCTGGCGTTCGCCCTGTCGATCGACGACTTCATCATCACGCTGTTCAACGCCGGCTCGGTGAGCACGTTCCCGCTGTACATCAACGCCAGCTTCAAGGTGTCGTTCAGCCCGCAGATCAACGTGCTCGCCACGACGATCCTGATCTTCTCCGTCGCCCTCCTCGCCGCCGGCGCCCTCTGGGGCATGTACCGCGACAAGCGCAACACCTGACGCCCCGCCGTGCCCCTGGCCGGTGCCGAGTCGCCTCGCCCGCCCACCCCCGAGGTTTGCGACAGACTTCCTGCGCACGGGTCGGCCGAACGACTGCCACAAATCCCCGCTCCCAGATTTCCGGCAGACACTCTGCGCACGGGTCGGCCGAATGACTGCCACAAACTGCGGGGGCGAGGGCGGGAGGGGGCGAGGGGTGCGCGCCGGCGAGCGACGGCGAGGGTGCGCGCCCGCGAGCGACGGATCGGCTCAGGAATCGAGGTTGGCCATGACGT
>CAZYWK010000010.1:62673-67354 GCA_964651825.1 uncultured Ilumatobacteraceae bacterium
GGCTCAGGAATCGAGGTTGGCCATGACGTGCTTGATGCGGGTGTAGTCGTCGAGGGCGTAGCCGGACAGGTCCTTGCCGTAGCCGGACTTCTTGTAGCCGCCGTGGGGCATCTCGGCCACGAGCGGGATGTGGGTGTTGATCCACACGCAGCCGAAGTCGAGCGCCTTCGACATCCGCATCGCCCGCCCGAAGTCCTTCGTCCACACCGACGACGCCAGCCCGTACTCGACGCCGTTGGCCCACTCGACCGCCTGGGCCTCGTCGCTGAATCGCTGCACGGTGATGACCGGGCCGAAGATCTCGTCCTGGACCATCTCGTCGCCCTGTTCCAGCCCGGCGATCACCGTCGGCTCGTAGAAGAAGCCGTCACCATCCACCCGTGAACCGCCGGTCACGACCTCGGCGTGGCCCGGCGTGCGGCCGACCATGTCGCCCACCCGCGCCAGTTGGTTGGCGTTGTTGAGCGGACCGTAGAGCACGTCCTCGTCGTCGGGCATCCCGGTCTTCGTGCCGCGTGCCTGCTCGGCCAGTGCGGCGACGAAGTCGTCGTAGACGCCGGGCGCGGCGATCACCCGGGTCGCCGCGGTGCAGTCCTGGCCGGCGTTGAAGTACCCGGCGACCGCGATGCCCTCGGCCGCGGCCTCGATGTCGGCGTCGTCGAACACGACCACCGGCGCCTTGCCACCGAGCTCAAGATGGCAGCGCTTCAGGCTCTGCGCCGCCGCGGTCGCCACCTCGATGCCGGCCCGCACCGAGCCGGTCACGCTGACCATCGCCGGCGTCGGGTGCACCACCATCGCCCGCCCGGTGTCACGGTCGCCGCACACGACGTTGAACACGCCCGGTGGCAGAAACTCCGCCGCGATCTCGGCGAGCAGCGTGGTCGACGCCGGCGTCGTGTCGCTCGGCTTGAGCACCACCGTGTTGCCGGCGGCGATCGCCGGCCCGAACTTCCAGACCGCCATCATCATCGGGTAGTTCCACGGAGCCACCTGGGCACACACGCCGACCGGCTCGCGCCGGACGAACGAGGTCATGTTGGCCATGTACTCCCCTGCGCTCTTGCCCTCCAGGTTGCGGGCGGCGCCGGCGAAGAAGCGGATCTGGTCGACCATCGGCGGGATCTCCTCCGACGCCACCAGGTGTGCCGGCTTGCCGCAGTTCTCGACCTCCAGCGCGATCAGCTCGTCGGCACGCGCCTCGACCGCGTCGGCGATGCGGATCAGCGCCAGCGCGCGTTCACTCGGCGTCGCGTCGCGCCAACCCGAGAACGCGGCCCCGGCCGCGGCCATGGCGCGGTCGACGTCGGCCTCGGTGCTGAGCGGCGCGGTGGCATACGCCGCCCCGGTCACCGGGTTGATCACCTCGGTCGTCGCCCCGTCGATCGAATCGACGAACTCACCGTTGACGAAGTTCCGGAACGTCCTCATCCCCGGATCGTAGAACCCCAGCGCGTTCTCGTGATCCTTCTGCGTACCCGCGTGCGCAGGAAGATCACGAGAACGGCGGAAGGAAGGGTGAACTAGCCTCGGTACATGCGAGTGCTGGTGGTCGGGTCCGGAGGGGTGGGATCCGCGTTCGTGGCGATCGCCTCCACGCGCGAAGCGTACGAACACATCACGGTGGCCGACATCGACCTTGCCAAGGCGCAGGCCGCCGTGGCCACAGCCGCCAACTCCGACGACGGTCGCATCGTTCCCGCCTACATCGACGCCACCTCGGAGGAGTCGATCGCCGAGCTGGCACGCACGATGCGCGCCGACGTGATCCTCAACGCCTGCGACCCACGCTTCAACCCGGCGATCTTCAGCGGGGCGTTCCAGGCCGGCTGCAACTACGTCGACATGGCGATGAACCTGTCGGTGCCGCACCCGACGCACCCGTTCGAGAAGACCGGCATCCGGTTGGGTGACGGCCAGTTCGCCGAGCACCCGACGTGGAAGAACCGGGGCCTGATGGCGCTCGTCGGGATGGGCGTCGAGCCCGGATTCTCCGACGTCGCCGCGCGCTACGCGGCCGACGAGCTGTTCAGCGAGATCCACGAGATCGGCGTGCGCGACGGCGCCGACCTCGTCGTCGACGGCTACGACTTCGCCCCTACGTTCTCGATCTGGACGACGATCGAGGAGTGCCTCAACCCGCCGATCGTCTACGAGCGCGAGCGGGGCTGGTACACGACCGAGCCGTTCAGCGAGCCCGAGATGTTCACGTTCCCGGAAGGGATCGGCGAGGTGCAGTGCGTCAACGTCGAGCACGAGGAGGTGATCCTCATGCCGCGCTGGATCGACGTCGACCGCGTCACGTTCAAGTACGGCCTCGGCGAGGAGTTCATCGACGTGCTGAAGACGATCCAGAAGCTCGAGCTGCACTCCACCGAGGCGGTGAACGTGAAGGGCGTCGACGTGTCACCGCGCGACGTGGTGGCCGCCACCCTGCCCGACCCGGCGACGCTCGGCGACAAGATGCACGGCCGCACCTGCGCCGGCTCGTGGGTGCGCGGCCTCGGCAAGGACGGCGAGCCCCGCGAGGTGTACGTGTACCACATCGTCGACAACGCCTGGTCGATGCGCGAGTTCGGCCACCAGGCCGTCGTGTGGCAGACGGCGGTCATGCCGGCGGTCGCGATCGAGCTGATGGCGACCGGCGTGTGGAGCGGCATCGGCGTCGTCGGCCCGGAGGCCATGCCGGCCAAACCCTTCCTCGACCTGCTCGACGAGTACGGCAGCGAGTGGGAGTGGGAGGACTACGTCGACCGCACGCCGATCTCGCTCCTGACGCCGCCGGCGTCCGGCTCAGCCGCCAGCTGACGATGATGCGCTGAGGGCGATGCGCTGACGCCGGTCAGTGGTGCGGGTCGACGACCCAGCGCCCGCGGACCTGGCCGGCGAGGATGCTCGGGCCCCGGTCGATCAGTTCGCTCATCGGAATCACCTCGGTCATCGCCGCGAGCCCTCCCGGGGGAAGGAGCTCGACGAGGCGGTCCCATGCCGCGACCCGCACCGGTGTCGGGGTCATCACTCCCTCGACACCGACGAGGCGGACCGCGCGGAGGATGAACGGCAGCACCGTCGTGGGGAGGTCCGGCCCGGCCGCCAGACCGCAGGCGGTGACGACGCCGTGGTACTTCATCTGGCTGATGACCTTGGCGAGGATCGCTGAGCCCACCGTGTCGACGGCAGCCGCCCACGTCTCTGACTCCATCGGCCGGGCCGGCTCGTTCATCTCCCCGCGGGTCAGGAACCTCGTGGCGCCGAGTTCGCCGAGGTACTCGTGCGTCTCGGGCCGGCCGGTGACCGCGGCCACCTCGAAGCCGAGCGCGGCCAGCAACGTGACACTCAGCGAGCCGACCCCGCCGGCCGCTCCGGTGACCACGACCGGGCCGTCGCTGGGGGTGACGCCGGCGGCCTCGATCTCCGACACGCACAGCATCGCCGTCAGCCCCGCCGTGCCGATCGCCATGGCGTCGAGGCTCGACAGTCCGTCCGGCCGCCGGACGAGGTACTCCGAGCTCACCCGCTGCCGCTCGGTGTAGCCACCCCAGAAGCGCTCACCCATGCCCCAACTCGTCAGGAGCACGCCGTCGCCCACCGCGAAGTCGTCCGCATCGCTCGCCACGACCGTGCCGGCGAGGTCGATGCCCGGCACCATCGGGTACGAACGCACGATGCGGCCCTGACCGGTGAGCGCGAGCCCGTCCTTGTAGTTCAGCGACGAGTAGTCGACGTCGATGGTGACGTCACCGTCGGGGAGATCGGCGTCGGTCAACTGCTCGATCGCCGCCGACGGGGGCGCCTTCCCGTCGCTGTCCGTCTGCCGGAGGACGAGGGCGTCGAACGATTCACTCGATTCACTCATGGCCCGATCGTGGCACGTTTGCGTCGGGATTCTCCGCACCTGTCCGTGCGGAATCCCGACGCAAACGTGGATTGACGTATAACTGCGGGGTGACGGCGACAGAACTGGTGATCGTGTTGATCGCCGTGATCATCGGATCGCTCGCCAAGGCGGTGACGGGGATGGGTCTGCCGGTGATCGCCATCCCGATCGCCGCACTGTTCATCGACATCGAGACCGCCGTCGTCGTGATCGCGTTCCCGAACGTGCTCGCCAACGCCTTCCTCGCGTTCCGGGAACGGAGCCACGCCCGCGAGACCCGCGACCTCCCGGTGCTGGCGATCCTCGGTGTCGTGGGCGCCGTCGCGGGAACGCTGCTGTTCGTCAACGTGCCCGAGACCCCGCTCATCGTCGCCGTCATCGTCTCGATCGTCGGCTACGTCGCCCTGTTCTTCCTCCACCCCGACCTGCGCACCACACCCGAACGATCGAAGCGACTCGCACCGGTCGTCGGCCTCACCGCCGGCACGTTCCAGGGAGCGATCGGCATCTCGGGCCCGATCGTCGGATCGTGGATCCACAGCTACCGGCTGCCGCGCGGCGCCCACATCCTCTCGGTCACCGTGCTGTTCATGCTCACCGGGCTCACGCAACTGGTCGTGCTCGTCAGCCACGGCGAGTTCGCCGGTCGGGTGCCGGCCACGCTCCTCGCGTGCATCCCGATCTTCCTCACCATCCCGCTCGGCACGCGCGTTCGCGACCGGGTGTCGGTGCGCAGCTTCGACGTCGCGATCATCGGCGTGTTGATCGTGTCCGCGGTGGCGCTCGCCATCGAGACGTTCCTCT
>CAZYWK010000011.1:0-8178 GCA_964651825.1 uncultured Ilumatobacteraceae bacterium
GGTTGTGCTTGGCAGCCCGTACGGGATTCGAACCCGTGCCGCCACCTTGAGAGGGTGGTGTCCTAGGCCACTAGACGAACGGGCCAAGTAGCGAGCGGGAACGCTATCACCGTCGCCGCCGAACCAGACGAGCGCCGACGAATCGGCGGACTCGGAATCATCATCGGGCCGGACCAGGCTCAGACCGGGCCCAGAAAACACGTGATGAGCTGGGGTGAGAGGACTTGAACCCCTAATAACAGTACCAGAAACTGCTGTGTTGCCAATTACACCACACCCCAAGATGCGGAGGTGCTCGTCGCCGAGCACCGGTGCGGCCGAGGAGTGTACCGGCCCCGTCTCCGCGTTCAATCGGTCAGGTCGTCGAGGCGGTCGAACCCGATGATCCGTCCGACGGCGACGCCGGCCGCTTCGCCGAGCTGGCGCTCGAACGCCTTCGTGCCGGTCACGACCGAGGTCGGCGTCGGCGACACGTGCGCCTCGAGCCCGAGCTCTTCGGCGATCAGCTTGCTGCGCAGCGCGTGGTACGGATCGGTCACGATCAACACCTCGTGCAGTCCGCGGAACTCGAGCAGCGCGACGACCGCGGTGAGCGACTCGTAGGTCGACGTCCCGGTCGACTCGAGCAGGATCGAGCCTGCGTCGACGCCGTGGTCCTCGAGATAGCCCGCCGACGCCTCGGCCTCGGTGAAGCGGTCGCCCGGTTGGTTCCCGCCCGTGACGACGATCAACGACGCCAGGCCCTTCGGCCAGAGCTCGATCACGTGGTCGAGGCGTGCTTCGAGCTGCGGCGAGGGGCGACCGTCGTACTGCGCGGCGCCCATCACCACGATGGCGTCGACCGGTTGCTGCTCGTCGGAGCGCCCGGTCGACCAGACCTGCCAGAGCGTGAACAGGAAGTAGATCACGACGATCGCGAACAACCCGGCCAGGACCTGGAGCACGCGAGGCCAGATCCGCCTGCGGACGGGGACGGCCCGCACAGCGGCCACCGGGGTGTGATCGACCGCGCGCATGCCTCCGACGGGTGTCGGCGCCCCGCCGCCCGGCATGCTCGGCGGCGGCAGGTCGACGCTCGGCGCCTCGCCGGTGAGCGCCCATTCCTCGCCGATCGACCGCTTGTTCTCGACCGCCTCGATCAACTTCCGGTCGCGGAGGCGTTGCGCTTCGGTGCGCCGCTCCCGCTCCTGGGTGTCGAAGCTGTCGGACATCAGCGTGTTCACGCTCCGCCGTCGGCCGGCGGGCCGATCCGTTCGTGGGCGAGGTCGAGGCGGCGCAGGGTCTCGTCACGGCCGAGCACCTCGAGCGACTCGAACAGCGGTGGCCCGACCGAGCGGCCGGTGACCGCGACCCTGACCGGCGCCTGCGCCTTGCCCAGCTTCAGTTCGTACCGCTCCATGACGGCCTCGAGCGCCGACTTCAGCGCGTCGGCGGTCCACTCCACCGTTCGATACGACTCGATCACGTCGGCGAGCAATGGGCCCGCCCAGGTGGCGGCGAAGGCCTTGTCCCACGACGCGCCGTCGTAGGCGATCTCGCCGTCGGGGGGCCAGAACAGGAAGTCGACCTTGCCCGGCACCTCGCGCAGCGTCACGAGGCGCTCCTGGATGTGCGGTGCGATCGCCGCGAAGCGGTCGCGGCCCCAGCCTGCCGGCAACTCCTCGGAGGCCCGCTCGACGAACTCGTCGAGCGGCATCCGCCGGATGTACTCACCGTTGAACGCGTCGAGCTTCTTGACGTCGAAGAACGCCGGTGAATGCGTCACGTCCTCCAGACGGAACGCCTCCTCGATCAGCGACCAGGGCACGATCTCGTCGTCGCCGGGCGGCGTCCAACCGAGCGTCATCAGGTAGTTCACCATCGCATCGGCGAGGTAGCCGTCGTCGCGGTACTGCTCGAGGGCCACCTTGTCGCGTCGCTTGGACAGCTTCTTGCGCTGTTCGTTCACGAGCACCGGCACATGGCCCCACGCCGGGGGCTCGTGGCCGAGCGCCTGCCACAGCAGCTGCTGCTTGGGCGTGTTCGGGAGGTGCTCCTCGGCACGCACGACGTGGGTGATACCCATCTCGATGTCGTCGACCACATTGGCCAACAAGAACATCGGGGTGCCGTTACCACGCAGCAGGACGAAGTCCTCGATCGTCGAATTGTCGAACTGCACGACGCCGCGCACCTGGTCGACGACGGTCGTCGACCCGTCCGGCACGCGGAAGCGCAGGACGCGGCCCGGCGCCGGTTCGAGGCCCCGGTCGCGCGAGTAGCCGTCGTAGCCGGAGATCCCGAGCTCCTTCGCACGGGCCTGGATCTCGTCGGCGGTCAGGTCGCAGTAGTACGCCGCCCCCTCGTCGAACAGCCGTTGCGCGGCGGCGACGTGGGCGCCGGCATGGTCGCTCTGGAAGTGCGGGCCCTCGAAGCGGCCGTCGTCGGCCGAGATCCCGATCCACGCCAGCGCGTCGATGATGCCCTGCGTCCACTCGGGGCGGTTCCGGGCCTCGTCGGTGTCTTCGATCCGGAGCACGAACGTGCCGCCGCTCTGGCCTGCCAGGGCCCAGTTGTGGAGCGCGGTGCGCGCACCACCGACGTGGAACGAGCCCGTCGGCGACGGAGCGAATCGGAAGCGTGCAGAACCGGTCATCCCGCGCCGACGCTATCTGCGACCCGGTCAGCGCTGCGTGAGGTCTGGTCGGGATTGTGACAAGAGTGACTCAAGGGCCTGTTCAGCGACGTGCGGGTTCACCGCGCGGCCATCGTGACGTTGCGGAGTTGGCGCAGGGCGACCGACAGCGTGGTGAGGTCGAAGCTCTCCGCCCGCCGGATCTCGGTGTGCATCGCCATTGCCTTGCCGATCGCCCGGCTGTTGGTCGCCACCCACTCCGACGTGGAGCCGTCGGCGCTCGTGAGCACGTGGCGGGTGAGCGAGGCGACCACGGTCAGCAGGTCGTCGCGCAGCGCCGATCGGGCCTGGGTCTGCCAACGATCCGACCGCGGCAGCGTCCCGATCGCCTCCCACAGCCAGAACACGTCGAACGCGTCGAACACCGACCAGTACGCGGTCATCGCTTGTTCGAGCGGGCAGCCGAGCTCGGTGGCCAGCTCGGCGATGTCGAAGCCCGGATGCATCCACGGCCACCGTGCTCCTCGTGTGGCCAGCGTCTCGGGAACCCCGGCGTCGAGCCGTCTCGCCCGGCGCAGCTCGATGTCGGCGGCGACCCGATTCGTCACGACGGCGTCGAGCTTGGACTCGATCTCGGCGATCGGTGAGGCGAACTCGGCCACCGCGGCGTCGATGCCGAACGTCGGCGGGCGGTGCCGGAGCAGCCAGCCGGAGGCCCGCTCGGCCCACCGGCGTGATTCGAGGAACAGGCCGATCTGGGTCTCGAGCGACACCGAGCGGTCGATCGCCTCGATCGCTGCCCAGTCGGCGTCGAGTCGCACGATCCGCCGGGCGGCGGTGAACGCTCGCAACACGTCGGCGACCGTCGCCCCCGTGTCCTCGGTCATCCGGTGGTCGTAGCTGATGCCGGCGAGGTTCACCATCGTGTTGACGAGCGACGTGGTGATGATCTCGCGTCGCAGCCGGTGGGTGCGCAGCGTGTCCGCGAATCGCTCCCGCATCGTTGCCGGGAAGTACGCGAGCAGCTCGGATTCGAGCGCCGGATCGTCGGGGAGATCGGTCTCGAGCACCTCGGCGACGTCGGCGCTCTTCGTGTAGGCGATCATCACCGCGAACTCGGGTGCCCGCAGACCGCTGCCGAGGCTCTGCCGCTCGGCGATCTGCTTGTCGGTCGGCAGGAACTCCAGCTGCCGGTCGAGGAGCCCCTCGGCCTCCAGCGAGTCGAGGTAGCGGGCGTGGACGTTGACCATCGGCAGGGACTGGTGCCGTGCGATCATCAGTGCGAGCGTCTGTGCCCGGTTGCTGTCGAGGACGAGCTCGGCCACTTCGTCGGTCATCTCGGCGAGCAGCGCGTTGCGTTGCTTCGTCGTGAGCTCGCCGTCGCTCACGAGCTGGTCGAGGGCGATCTTGATGTTGACCTCGTGGTCGCTGCAGTCGACCCCTGCCGAGTTGTCGATGGCGTCGGTGTAGATGAGCCCGCCGGCGAGCGCGTACTCGACGCGACCGAGCTGGGTGAACCCGAGGTTGCCGCCCTCGCCGACCATCCTGCACCGCAACATGGCCGCGTCGACGCGCAGCGGGTCGTTGGCCCGGTCGCCGACCATCTCGTTCGTCTCGGCGACCGACTTCACGTACGTGCCGATGCCGCCGTTCCAGAGCAGGTCGACCGGCGCGCACAACACCGCCGCGATCAGCTCGTCCGGGCGCAACGAGGTGACGTCGCCGTCGAGGCCGAGCACGTCGCGTACCTCGGGGCTCACGGCGATCGATTTCAGCGACCGGGCGTGGACACCTCCGCCCGGCGAGATCAGCGACGGGTCGTAGTCGGCCCAGCTCGATCGGGGCAGCTCGAACAGGCGCCGGCGCTCGGCGTAGCTCGCCGGGCCGTCAGGGTCCGGGTCGAGGAAGATGTGGCGATGGTCGAACGCGGCCACGAGCCGCAGGTTGCGTGAACGCAGCATCCCGTTGCCGAAGACGTCGCCCGACATGTCGCCGATGCCGACCGCCGTGATGGGGTCGGCATCGGCGTCGAGGCCGAGCACGCGGCCGTGGCGCCGGACGCTCTCCCACGCGCCGCGCGCGGTGATGCCAATCTCCTTGTGGTCATAGCCCTGGCTCCCACCGGAAGCGAACGCGTCGCCGAGCCAGAACCGGTGCTCGGCGGCCAGTTCGTTGGCGATGTCGCTGAACGACGACGTGCCCTTGTCGGCAGCGACGACGAGATAGGGGTCGGGCTCGTCGTACACGACACACCCGGCGGGCGGCACGACCGCGCCGTCGACGACGTTGTCGGTGATCTCGAGCAGCGCGCTGACGAACCGGCGGTAGCGATCGACGCCCTCGTCACGCACGGCGTCCCGGTCGGTCGGATCGGCGGCAGTGCCCTTCACGACGAAGCCGCCCTTCGCACCCACCGGCACGATGACCGCGTTCTTCACCATCTGGGCTTTCATCAGCCCGAGGATCTCGGTGCGGAAATCCTCGAGCCGGTCGCTCCACCGCAGGCCACCGCGGGCGATCCGCCCGCCGCGAAGGTGAACTCCTTCGACGTACGGCGAGCACACGAAGACCTCGAACTCGGGCCGCGGTTCGGGGAGGAACGCGATGTCGCTCGGGCGGAGCTTGACGGCGATCTCGGCGCGCTTGGCGAACGCTGTCGAACGGACGGTGGCGTCGATCAGCGTGAGGAACGCCCGGCAGATCCTGTCCTCGTCGAGGGACGGAACGGCGTCGAGCCGCTCGAGGAGCACCGTGCGGATCGCCTCCACCGCCGCGACGCGGACGTCGCCGTCGGCGCGGGCAGGATCGAACCGGGCGTCGAACAGCTCCACGAGCAGGCGGGCGATGTCGGACTGGCGCACGAGCGTCTGGGCGACGTAGGTGGAGCTGAACCGGAAGTCGGCCTGGCGGAGGTAGCGGTGGTAGAGCCGCAGCACCGCGACCTGGCGGATGTCGAGGCCGCCCGCGAGGACGAGTTCGTTCAGCCCATCGGACTCGAGCGTGCCGAGCACGAGGCCGACGAACGCCTTGCGCAGCTCCATCCGTTGGGTGTCGTCGATCTCGTCACGGCCGGCACGGACGGTGATCTCGTACACGGACACCACGTCGCCGCGCACGTCGAAGGCGAACGGATGTTCTTCGACGGCCTGCAGGCCGAGTTGGCCGAGGATCGGCACGAGCTCGGCGAGCGTGGCGTCGGAGTTGCGGAGGTAGACGCGAAAGCGCCACTCGTCGCCGGCCGCGTCGACGGCGCGCCCGAACGCCGTCGCGATCGTGCGCCCGGTGGATGCAGCCGGCGCTGCCGGCGCCGCAGGTCCGCTGACCAGCGAGGCCACCTGGCGGAAATCGGCCACGGCGTCGACCGGTCGGGTGCGAGCCCGGTACTCGGCGGTCGTGGCGCCGCCGAGCAGGTCGAAGATGCGTTCACCTTCGACGTTGCCGAGCGCGTCGATGACGGCCCGCCGGGCCCGTTCGCTCCACGTCTCGGACTCGCGGTCGATGGCGCTGGCGAGACGGTCGAGGTCGACGGGCCGCTTGGACCGCACGGTCATCGAGATCCGGGCGAGCGAGCTCGCGCCGACGAGCGTCTCCGGGTCACGCACGTCTCCGCCGTAGTGCTCGGCGACGAGCCCGGCGACCACCTCGGGGAGCGCGGCGGTGAACCGGGCGCGCGGCAGGTACACGAGCACCGTGGTCCACGGGCCGACCGGTTCGGCCACGTCGAAGGCGCGCACGATCCGGCGCTCCTGGAGGCCGACGATGTCGATGACGAGTTGGGCGAGCGTGTGCGAGTCGAGCTCGAACGCGAGGTCACGTGGCAGCGTCTCGATCACGTTGCGGATGCCGCGGCCGGTGTGGCTCTGCAACGACGCGCCGGACAGCTCGATCACCTCGTTCGCGCGGTCGGCGAGGACCGGGATGGCGAACACGCTCTGCCGGTACGCCGAGCTGCCGAGGAGGCCGAGGAAGCGATGTTCGAGGTCGGCACCGGGAGGCCGGACCGAGACGCAGAGCATGCGTGCGTCGCGGTGGATCGTCGACACCGCGTCGGTACGGGCGAGCACGACCGGTGTCTCACCGACGTGGCTCGGCGGGTCGATGATGCGTGCGTCGACGCGGCCGTCGGGGCGCAACTGGCCGAGTTCGCTGCCCTCCACGAGGCTCAGGCCGTCGGGGCTCCGATGATACGACGCGGCGCCGAGCAGCACGAGGTGTGCGCGGGCCAGCCACTCGACGAGCGGGTCACCGTCGGCGACCTCCAACAGGTGGGCCTGCATGCGATCGAAGTCGTCGACGACACGGTGGACGTCGACGATGGCGTCGTAGACCTCACGCTCCACCGCGGACGCCAGGTCGGACGGGCACCGGTCGAGCTCGATCTGGGCCCACGCCTCGATCACGCCGGGTCCCTCGACGCGCTCGTCGTCGACCTCGATCGCCGCCGCAGAGCGCAGCGACGTGATCACGCTGTCGCCGTCACGCGTGACGACGAGGGTGGGGTGGACGAGCAGGTGGATGCCGAGGTCGTAGCGTTCGAGCACCAGCCGGACGGTGTCGACGAGGAACGGGATGTCGTCGGTGACGAACATCAGCACCGAGCGCGCCGAGTGCCACCCGTCGCGCTCGAGCTCCGGCGACAGCATCTCGACGAGGTGTTCGCCGGGCAGCCGGCGACGGCCGAGGTGCAGGTGCGCTGCCGCGGCAGCGTAGAGGTCGTCGCGGCGGCGGTCGTCGGCGTCCTCGTCGGGCAGTTCCGAGTAGTAGGCCGGGAGCAGGGAACTCAACAATGCGTCGTCGGGGCGACGCTCGGTCGCCAGCGCTTCGAGTGCGCTCACAATGTCGGCCACGTCGTTGTGTCCTCTCCCCTGGTCGCGGACCGGTGAACAGCACGGTAGCGCCGATTCAGCGGCCGGGCGCGGCGCCGTGCCGAGTGGACGGGGCGTCTGGCAGGATGAGCCCGATGACGACGCAGCTGAACGTCCTCGGCACCGAGCTCCAACCGTGCTCGTTCGACCCGATCACGGGCTTTCGACGGAACGGATGTTGCGAGAACCGCGGCGACGATCCGGGGATGCACACGGTGTGCTGCCGGGTGACCGACGACTTCCTCGAGTACTCGAAGGAGCAGGGGAACGACCTGTCGACGCCGATGCCGCAGTACGGATTCGCCGGTCTCGTCGCGGGCGACCAGTGGTGCGTGTGCGCCGACCGGTGGCAAGAAGCGCTCGAGGCGGGCCGCGCCTGCCCCGTGGTGATCGAGTCGACCCACATCTCCACCCTCGAATACGTCGACCTGGCCGACCTCCGAGCCCACGCCATCACCCCGTAGGTACCGATGCCTCGACGATGGGTGGCCGGGCTGATGGTGCCCGTGCTGGTGGTGAGTGCCACGGCGTGCTCGGGCGGCGACGGGGCCGACGGCGCGACGTCATCGACGGGCGAGCAGGCCCGCACGACGACGACGACCACCACCACGATGACCAGCACGTCGACGACGACGTCCACCAGCACGTCCACCAGCACGTCCACCAGCACGACCACTACGACGATCGCCTTTCCGGACG